>JAISPN010000159.1 GCA_031274845.1 Acidobacteriaceae bacterium | reverse complement strand
GGACGCCGTACGCGGAGTTGGGGCTGGACGATGAGAGCCTGAGCGATGCCGCGCTCATCGACGTGATGATGGCGCATCCGATTCTCATCAACCGTCCGCTGGTCGTCTCGCCGCTCGGCGTGACGCTCTGTCGTCCTCCGGAACGCGTACTCGATCTATTGCCGCCGCAGCGGTCGTGAAAGGAACCTGCCATGACAACGACCAACGTGAAAGAAACCGTGCTCCGCACCTACAGCGAAGCGGCCCGCCGCGCCTCGACGGGAACCGGCGCCTGCTGCGGCGGAACGGACTGCTGTGGAAGCGCCGATGCGCTGGCGGGAGCCAATCCGATTACGTCGAATCTCTACGAAGCGGCGGAGACGAGCGGGTTGCCGATCGAAGCGATGCTGGCGTCGCTTGGGTGCGGAAATCCGACGGCGCTGGCTGAACTCGCGCCGGGAGAGACGGTGCTCGATCTCGGATCTGGCGGCGGCATCGACGTCCTCCTGTCCGCGCGTCGCGTTGGCGCGAGTGGCAAAGCCTACGGCCTCGACATGACCGACGAGATGCTGGCGCTCGCGCGTGAAAACCAGCGCAAGGCCGGCGTCACGAACGTCGAGTTTCTCAAAGGCGAGATCGAACAGATTCCGCTGCCGGACAACTCGGTCGATGTCGTCATCTCCAACTGCGTCATCAATCTGTCTGCCGACAAAGATCAAGTGTTGCGCGAAGTCTTCCGCGTGCTCAAACCCGGTGGCCGCTTCGCCGTCTCGGACATCGTCACGCGCGGCGAGATGCCGGAGCCGCTGCGCCGTGACGCGCTGTTGTGGGCGGGCTGTATCTCGGGCGCGCTTCAGGATACGGACTACGCGGCCAAACTCGCCGCGGCTGGATTCGAGCGGATCGACATCGAGCCGACCCGCGTCTACACCGCTGACGATGCGCGCGGCTTCCTGAACGCCAATCACGCGGATCTTGCCGCGTCCATCGAACAGATTGACGGCAAGTTCATGAGCGCGTTCGTGCGTGCCACCAAGCCGGCCGCGTGTGAGTGTGGCGGCCGCTGCCACTGACGCATGTCGCAAGTTCTCGCCGTGCGCAAATTCACCGACCCGCTCGTAACGGCCACTGGCGCCCCGCGCGCTAGCGTCACGTTTGGTGTCTTTGAAACGCTCTGGTTCAACACCGGAACGCTGTGCAATCTTGCGTGCGAGCACTGCTACATCGAATCGAGCCCGAGCAACGATCGTCTGGTCTATCTGACCAGAGCGGAAGTCTTGCGCTTCCTGAACGAAGCGCGCGCGTGCGATCCGCCACCAGCGGAGATTGGATTCACCGGCGGTGAGCCGTTTATGAATCCGGACATCCTCGGCATGCTCGAAGACAGCATGCGCGCCGGTTTCCGAGTGCTCGTGCTGACAAACGCGATGAAGCCGATGCAGAAACTCCGGGCGCCGCTCGAAGCGCTCAACGCGCAGTATCCGGGGATGCTCACGCTGCGCGTGTCGCTCGATCACTACGACCAGCGCGGTCACGAGCAGTTGCGCGGACCACGGAGCTGGGAGCCAGCCATCATCGGCCTGCACTGGCTGGCAGAAGCTGGCTTCACGATTACCGTCGCCGGCCGCACACTCTGGGGTGAGACCGACGCACAGATGCGCGCGGGGTACGGCAAGTTGTTTGCTGAACTGCACCTTCCGATCGACGCGGCGGACCCAACCGGGCTCGTCTTGTTTCCGGAGATGCGCGGCGACAAGGATGTCTCCGAGATCACGGTGCAGTGCTGGTCGATCTTGGGACGCGACCCCTCGTCTGTGATGTGCGCGCGCTCGCGCATGGTGGTCAAACACAAAGGCGCGGACGCGCCCGCCGTGACGGCGTGCACGCTACTGCCTTACGATCCACTCTTCAACCTTGGCGGGACGCTGGCCGAAGCTACAGCGCGTCCGGTTCCGCTCATGCACCGCTTCTGCGCGCAGTTCTGCGTGCTGGGCGGCGCCTCGTGTAGCGCGCAGCACGAGCTCGACTCTCGTTCTCTTCCACTCCACTCATCTCAAACGGACTCATCACAATGACCAATCAGCTTTTGCAGAAGATTTTCTTTGACGGCCGCACGCACAACGGTTTTCGCCCCGAGCCTGTGGATGACGCGATTCTGCGTCGCTTATACGAGGCGATGCGTCTGGGACCGACCGCGGCCAACAGCACTCCGGCGCGCGTGGTGTTCGTGAAGAGCGCTGCCGCCAAGGAACGTCTGCGTCCGAGCCTGGCTCCGGGAAACCTCGAGAAAACGATGGCCGCGCCCGTGACGGCGATCGTGGCGTACGACACGCGCTTTCACGAGAAGATGCCGAAGCTCTTTCCGGCGCGTCCGACGATGGGCGAGATGATGGCCGCGATGCCGGAGGAGCAGCAACATTTCATGCTCCTGCAGAACGCCTCGTTGCAGGCGGGCTATCTGATTCTGGCGGCGCGGGCGCTCGGCCTCGATTGCGGGCCGATGGGCGGTTTCGATCGCGAGAAGGTCGACGCGACGTTCTTCGCCGATGTGCCGTGGAAGTCGACCCTGCTCATCAACCTCGGGTACGGCGATCCGGAACAGCTCTTCCCGCGCAATCCGCGTCTTGATTTCGACGAGGCGTGCCGCATCGAGTAGCGTCAGGACGCAGGCCACGCAGCCAGAGCGATCTGCTCCGGGGTGGGTGATTCAAGATCAGCCAACTCGCGCAGAAGCTCTGGCACATCCGCCAAACTGTCAGCGTCGGTCAACGTGTCGAGCCGCGTGTACTTGCCCGCGTGACGGAGCGCGCGTGTGAACACGTCGAGCGTGTTGGCCTGCGAGTACGGCGTCTCGCGCCACGCCGCCACCGGCACCGGCTGACGGCCGCCCACCAGCCAGAAACCGCCATCCTTCGCGGGACCGATCACGTAAGGCGCATCGCCAGCATGCACGGCGGTTGCGGCGGCGGTGAGGAGCGCGGGCGTCACCTGCGGAATGTCCGCGCCGATGAGGAGCGCGGAGCCGTGCGCGGCGAGCAGTTCGCCGTACACACGTTCCATGCGTTCGCCAAGATCGCCCTCGCCTTGCCAGATCGCTGGGAACCCTGACCACGCGTCTGTCTCTCGCTCTGCCACGGCCCAATACGGCGACAGCGCAGTGCCGCAACGGCGCACGACGGACGCCACGGCCGCGGCGGAGGCGAGATAGAAGCGCTGCGCCGCCACATTACCGATGCTGGCCGCAAGCCGCGTTTTCACCGGGCTGACCTCCGGAGTTTTGACGAAGATGGCGATCGCCGTCATGCGCGATCGCTCATGGTGTTGCGACGCGCAGCACGCGCCTGCGTCGCGGTGAGCCGCAGGTGCAGACGCGTGACCGTCCACCAGCCATGTGCCCGGTATTTCCGCGCGCTCGTGGCGAGCCGCGCGTCGATCCGGCGAAGCGGAATTCCCGCGCGTCGCGCGGTCCAGACGAACAGGTGATCTTCGCCCGCGCGCGCGGTGTCGTCGAAGCCGCCAAGCGCGGCGAAGGTGCTGGCGGGGAGGACGAAGCCTTGATCGCCGAAGGGCAATCCCAGCCAGCGAGAGCGCAGGTTGGCGCCGAGCGCATTCAGCCACATCAGGCGCGGACCATCGGGCAGAAACGCCAGGTCGAACCAGCCGAGCGCCGCTTCGCCGCGTGCGATGAAGCGCAGCAGCTTCGGCACCGCGTCGTTCGACATCTGTGAATCAGCGTGGAGAAACCAGAGCCACTCGCCGCGCGCGCGCTGGGCGCCGTGGTTCATCTGCACCGCGCGACCGGGACGGCTGATCGCAATCTCGAACGTGAGTCGATCGGGCCAGCGGTCTGGCCGCGCGAGCGGTTCACCGGCGGAGACGAGGACGACCTCCGCGCCATCGGGCAGCGCGAGGCTGAGCTCGTCGAGCAGGCCGCGCCATGCCATTTCACCAGGCGCCAGCGGCACGATGACCGAGAGCGTCACCCGCGTCTCCAGCGATGGAATCGGCTCAGCACGCGCCGCGCCCACGTGGGCGCGTGACGTATGCGCCATTGACCGCCCGCGTCGCGGAGCGCTTCGCTATAGGTGGGGTAGGCGTGGATGGTGGAGAACAGACTCTTGAGCCCCAGCTTCCGCTCCATCGCCACGATCACTTCCGGCAACATCTCGCCCGCGCGAGGCGCGACGATTGTCGCGCCGAGAATGCGGTCGCTCCCCGGCGCGGTCAGGATCTTGACGAAGCCGTCGCGGGCATCATCAACAATCGCGCGGTCGAGTTCCGCCAGATCGTGGATGGTGACATCGCACGCGCGTCCCTGTTCACGGAGTTGACGTTCGGTCTCGCCGACGCGCGCCACTTCGGGCGATGTGTAGGTGACGGCCGGCATCGTCGCGCGATCGGGGCGGATGCGGTGCAGCGGATGGAACAGCGCGTTCACCGCCGCGTGCCAGCCCTGATGTCCCGCCGCGTGCGTGAACTGCCACGGGCCGGCGACGTCGCCGCAGGCGTAGATGCCGGGGACGGACGTTTCGAGAAACGGCGACGTGGCGATCGTGCCGTCTTTCGCAATCTCGATCTTTAATGCTTCAAGTCCAAAGCCGTCCGTGCGAGGACGGCGTCCGGTGGCAACGAGCACGCGATCGAACGGCACGTCACAGTCCTCGCTGTCGTGGTGCAGACGCATCACCCGCTCGCCGTTGACGATTCGCGCGTCAACCGCGCGATGGTCGGTGAGCACGCGAACGCCATCCGCCTGCAAGCGCTGTTGGACGAGCGCGGACGCTTCCTCTTCCTCGCGTTCGAGGAGACGCAATGGACGCTGCACGAGCGTTACCTGGCTGCCCAGACGCGCGAAGGCTTGCGACAGCTCACAACCAATCGGTCCGCCGCCAAGGACGAGCAGTCGCCGCGGCGCCTCGTCCAACTGCCAGAGCGTCTCCGAGGTGAGGTAGCCGGTGTCGTCGATCCCTGGAATCTGCGGCACGCGCGGCGCGGCGCCGCTGGCGATGACGATGGCGCGCGTGGTGAGTACCTCGTCGCCAATCGCGACCGCCCAGCGCGAGAGGATGCGCGCAGACCCAAGACGGACATCCACGCCCATGTTGCGGAATCGTTCAACGGAATCGTGCGGCGCGACAGCGCGGATGGAGGCGCGCACGTGCGCGAATGCGGCGCGGGTATCCGGCGCGGCGGGCGCGGGAATCAACCCAAGCGCTGCGGCCTGCCGCGCGCTGTGCATCAGGTGCGCGGCGTGAATCAGCGCCTTGGAGGGGACGCAGCCGGTGTTGAGGCAATCGCCGCCCATCTCGTGCCTCTCGACGAGCGTCACGCTGGCGCCAAGTTGCGCGGCAACCATCGCACACACGAGACCCGCGGAGCCGGCGCCGATCACGACGAGATTGCGATCGAATTGTGTCGGCCGTGCGCTCATGCTGATCGCTCCAGCCGGCGGATGGTGAGGCGCGACAGCGGCCCAAGGAGCGCGAGCAGCATCAGCGCGCCAAGCATGCGCGGCGAGAGGATGCCGGACAACGACGTCAACGAACCGAGTTGTGTGCCCGCGTTCACGTAGACGAGCGTTGCCGGGAACATGAAAACCTGGCTGATGACGTAGAACAGCCAGACGGGGAACGCCGTCAGGCCGAACAGGAGGTTGATGAGCACAAAGGGGAACACAGGCGTCAGCCGCAGGCTGGCGAGGTAGATCCAGCCGCTGCCGGCGAGTCCGCGATTGACCTGCGCGAGCGCGGTGGCGAAGCGTGTGGCAATCAACTGTCGCAACAGCAGCCGGCTGATGATCATGGAGAGCGTCGCGCCAATCGACGAGGCGAACGAGGTGAGCAGCACGCCTTGCCAGAATCCGAAGAGCGCGCCGCTTGCGAGCGTGAGCACTTGCGCGCTGGGTAAGGCAAACACCGAAGCAAGGATGTAGATCCCGAGATACATCGCCGCCGTTGTCACGGGACGCTCGTCGCGGAACTGTTCCAGCATCGTCAGATGTTGCCGCAGGCCGTCGAGCGTCAGCAGGGATGGCGCGAAGGTGTGTCCCAGCCAGAGCGCGCACCCGACCAGCAGTCCCGCCATCAGCAGCTTTAAAACAAGGCTCATGCGTTGCGCCAAGGCTGGGTCAACATGCGATCGAGACGCGATTCGTCGAGTGCGCGGAACTCGGGCAAGCCGATGGTCATGTGCTGATGGCCAGCTTCGGGCTGCGCGCGATAGGTGCGGAACAGGCGATCCCACCAGGGCAGATTGAAGCCGAAGTTGCTGTGCGTTTCGGCGACGACGGTGGAGTGGTGTACGCGGTGCATGTCTGGCGTGACGAGCAGGTAGCGCAAGACGCGATCGATCGGTAACGGCAACCGGGCGTTGGCGTGATTGAACATCGCCGTGGCATTCAGGACGACTTCAAACAGCAGCACCGCCAGCGGCGGCATGCCGAACGCCAGCACGATTGCGACTTTGATCACCATCGACAGCAGCATTTCAATCGGGTGGAAGCGGCTGCCGGAGGTGACATCGAGCGCGGTGTCGGCGTGGTGCATCCGGTGCAGCCGCCACAGCCAGGGCACGCGATGGAACACCACGTGCTGCGTGTAGATGGCAAGATCCAGCAGCAACATCGAGCACAGAAGGCTCACGGCGGGTGCGATGCGCAGCGCGTTAAAGATCCCGACTGCGTGCTGCGCGGCCAGTGCGGCCACGCCAACCGCGCCGAGCGGAAAGACCACGCGCATGAGCAGCGTGTTCAGGATCGTGATCCCAAGGTTGCTCGGCCAGCGCGCGCCGCGCCGCTGCGATTGCTGCCGCCTTGGCGCGAGGAGTTCCCACAGGGCCATGGCCAGCAGGATTCCGGTAAACGCGCTGCCTCGCAGCAGCGGCTCGTGAGTCAGGAGAGAAGACATCGTTCAGCAGAGCTATACCACGATTGAATGTGTCAGACTACGAGGACTCGCGTTCATGTCGATCGCGCCACGCACATCACACATCCGCGTCTTCGGCAAATCCATGTTCACGTTGTCGGCGGGCTGGCTCGTCTCGGTGACGTGGTTGTGGTACTCGGAATTTCATCTCTACCTGTTTCGTCATGGTACGCCACCGCCCGGGTACGACGTGGGCACGGTGCTGGGCGGGATCCCTCCGGCGCTTCTTCTTGCCCTGGGCGGCTGGATCATTCGCCGCCTTGCTGGTCCGGCCTCGTCTTCGTCGATCGAGTCTCGCGAGTGGTGGTATGCGTTCCTCTGGTCCGTCATTCCGAACGCGCTTCTTGTCGCCACGGTGTGGGTGATGATTCAGGAGGCACGCTGACCGGCGATCTGTTCGCTACGTGGATGGCCGATCTGGAGGCGAGACATCTTGCGGACTTGCGGTTCGCGGAGGTGTCGCGCGCGTTGCGTGCGCTCTCCTCGTCGTACGTCGAACGCCGCGCGAAGATTGGCGAAGGCGCTGCGTT
>JAISPN010000094.1 GCA_031274845.1 Acidobacteriaceae bacterium | reverse complement strand
CGCGGTGGACGCGGCCATTGCCGCAAACGCCGTCATGGGCGTTGTCGAACCCGAGATGAACGGCATCGGCGGCGATCTCTTCGCGATCGTGTCCGAGGCAAACGGCGCCTTGCACGGGGTGAACGCGGGCGGCTGGTCGCCCGCTGGCCTGACCGCCGCCCACGTGCGCAAAGGCGGCGTGACGGCCATGCCGCTCGAGAGCATCCACACCGTGACAGTTCCCGGCGCGGTGGCGGGATGGGCCGCGCTGCACGCACGCTTTGGACGTCTCCCGCTCGCGGATCTTCTTGCGCCGGCAATCGCGTACGCCGAGCGCGGCTTTCCCGTCTCGGACATCATCGCGGGCCGCTGGGACTCGTGGACGGCGAAACTGGCCAGCGATCCGGACCTCGCCGCGACCTATCTACCGCACGGCCGCGCGCCACGCGCGGGTGAGGTGTTTCGCAATCCGAACCTTGCGCGCTCGCTGCGCGCGATCGCCACTGGCGGCGCTGCCGGGTTCTACGACGGCGACACGGCGGCGGCGATCCTCGACGCCTCGCACGCGCGCGGTGGTCTGATGAGCGCTGCGGACCTGCGCGAGTTTGCCGCCGAGTGGGTAACGCCAATCGCGACCACCTATCGCGGCTGGCAGGTGTACGAGCTGCCGCCGAACACGCAGGGCATCGCCGCGCTGATGATGTTGAATCTGATGGAGGCGTTTCCGCTCGCCGAGTTTGGTGAGCAGAGCGCGCGATCGTTGCACGTGATGATCGAGGCGAAGAAGCTCGCGTACGCGGACATGCTGCGCTACGTCGCGGACCCCCGGCTCGCCACGACACCAACAGCCGCGATGCTCGACAAGCAACTTGCCCGCGCGCGTGCCGCGTTGATTCGTCCTGATGCCGCCGCCACACGTGTCGAGCCGCATCACTACGACGGTGTCACGAATCGGCCGGGTGGCGACACGATCTATCTCTCTGTCATCGATCGCGACGGGAACATCGTCTCACTCATCCAGAGCATCTACCACGCGTTTGGATCGGGCATCGTCCCGCCGGGGAGCGGCTTCGTGTTGCACAATCGAGGCGCGCTGTTCAGCCTCGACGATCGCCATCCGAACGTGCTGGCGCCACGGAAGCGCCCCTTGCACACGATCATCCCCGGCTTCATGCAGCGCGACCATGTTCGCATCGGCTACGGCATCATGGGCGGTTGGAATCAGGCGCAGGCCCACGCGCAGTTTGTTGCTAATGTCGCCGACTACGGCATGGACATTCAGGAAGCGCTCGAAGCTGGACGCTTCACGAAGGGGACGTTTGATGGCGCGGACGTCAGCATCGAGGCGTTGATCCCGGAATCGGTGCGACGCGAGCTGGCCGCGCTCGGACACGAGATCACCGTCGTGCCGCCGCGAACGGGCACGTTTGGATCAGGTCAGGCGGTGATGGATAACGGCGCAGGCGTGCACTTCGGCGCGTCAGAGCCACGGCACGATGGCGCCGCGATTCCCGAGCCAAATTAGATAGTGAGGGGATGTTGGTGAACCGCTTCGCCGGGCTTACACGCACACAACCGTTGCCGGCGCGAGCGCGATGCCGTCGACATCGGCGCGCCACGTGTCGCCCGGCGCGATGAGTTTGGAATCGGTCAACGTGCCAGAGCTGACGAGGGCGCCAGCGGCGAGCGGCTCGGCGCCAGAGCGGTGCGCGATGGCCTGATCGAGCTCCGCGAGCGAGAGCGCGGGGCTTTTCAGCACGTTCTTGCCAGATCCTTCCGCGACGAGAGCGCCGTCCTTCGATAGACGCACGGTGAACGTCGCCAGCTCGTCGACGAGGTGGGGAATATTCGCTGTCGTGACCGCGAGCGGCTCACTGTAGACAAGACCAGCGTGGACACCGTACGCCGCGACAAAATCGACCGGGTGAAATTTCCAGTCCGGAAACGGACAGTCGATGATCTCGAACCCGAGCGCGATCCATTCCACGAAGCCAAGTATTTCTTCAGCGGTACGCGGCGACGCCAGTGGCTCCGTGCCCAGCGGACGCGAGAGCTTGAAGACGATCTCCGGCTCGATCTTCGGCTGGATCATCCGCGCGAGCGGCAGGTCGGCCGCGCCGCCGCGCGCGGCACGAACGGTATCGTCGTACATCTGCCCCCAGACGACGGTCGAAAGCTTCATGACGCGCCACACCGCCTTGTTCGCATACCCGACCTTCACACCGACCGTCCGGTGTCCTTCGGCGCGACGCATCCGAACGAGCTCGGTCTGGATCTCATACGCCCGATCTAGATCGACGTCCGTGCCGCGCGACGAGAGCGGCGCGATCATCGAACGGCTGGCGTACGCGTGGGCAATTTCGAGCGCGAGGTGGTGCGTCTCCATTTATTTCGCGGGAGCGGGAACAGCCATTGACGTGGACACGTGTAACGAACGCGTTCTGAGGCTGAAGGCAATCACAGACGCGGCAGCCGCAAGGACGGCGCTGCCGTAGAAGCACGCGGTCCATGTCCCGAAGTGCTCGAAGAGCAGGGCGGCGAGACCGCCGCCGATGATTGAGGCAAGCCCTTTCGCGGAGTACATCACGCCGTAGTTCGCGGTCGCATGACGCACGCCGTAGTAGTCGGCCACGACCGACGGGAAGAGCGAGAACACTTCACCCCAGGTGAAGAAGGTCAACACGAGCGTGACCGTGAAGAGCGTGCCCGAGAACCGCCCCACGGTCAGCACGAGCACGAGACACAACGCTTGCAGGAGAAACGCCACGCCCATCGCGAACTCCCGGCCGATCTTGTCCGAGACCCATCCCCAGAACACGCGGCTGCCGCCGTTCGCCAGGGCGTTGAGCGAGGTCGCCGTGGCGAGCGCCGCGGCGGGAATGCCCCATGCTTTCGCGATCGAGCCTGCGTTCGCGGTGACGAGCAGTCCGCCGGTCGCCATCATCAGGAACGCCGCGTAGAGCGCGTAGAACTGCGGCGTCCGGAGCATCTCCAGTGTCGTGAACTCGCGCTGACTCACCGCGGCGCTGCTGGATGCGGCCGCCACGGGTGCCTTCGGCGGATGACGCAGAAACTGAGCGACGATGAGAATCACAAGCCCCTGGAAGACGCCAGTGTAGACAAACGCGGTCTGATAGCCGTGGTGCTCGATCACCGTGGCGATGATCGGCACAAACAGCGCCGTGCCGCCGCCAAACCCCGCGGCAATCAACCCTGCCGCAAACCCGCGTTCTTTCGTGAACCACTTGAGCGCCGACCCCATGCAGCCGCCGTAGACAAGCGCCGCGCCGATGCCCGCGACGACGTAGAGCGTGTACAGCATCGGCAACGATGAGGCGTAGCCGAGGCCGGTCCACCCGACGCCGCAGAGGATGCCCGCGAGCGTGGTGAAGACACGCGGTCCCATGCGATCGATCAGGAAGCCTTGCGCGGGTTGCACCCAGGTCTGGAAGAGGATGAAGAGCGTGAACGCCCACTGGATGTCGGACAGTTTCCAGCCGGTCGATGCCCGCATCGGCTCGACAAACAACGTCCATGCGTACTGCAGGTTCGCGATCATGATCATCGCGATGAGCGACGCACACAGTTGAAACCAGCGATTGTTGATCTTCACCGCACAGGCTCCTTGATTCGTTCCATCTGCCGGGCCAATCCCCGCTACACCACGCGCGTTCGCTTTTCGTTCAGGAGCGTCGCGCACGCGTACACCGCGCGCATTGTGGGCACCGGCACGCCAAGCCGATCCCCCAGCTCCACGACCGCGCCGACGATGGCTTCGAGCTCCATCGGCCGGCCGGCCTCGTAGTCCTGCAACATCGACGTCTTATGGGCGCCCACTTTTTCCGCGCCCGCCATCCGCTGATCGATCGAGATCGGAAGCTTGATGCCAAGACGCTCTGCGACGGCTTCAGTCTCCGCCATGATGTCGCGGATCGCCCGCGCCGTGCCGGGATGCCGCACGAGTTCTTCGAGCGTCCCACCGGTCAGCGCGCTGATCGGGTTGAACGCGACGTTTCCGAGCAACTTCACCCAGACCTCGTGACGGAACCGCGCGTTGATTGGGCAGCGAAAGCCGGCGGCAATCAGCGGCTCGACGAGCGTCCGTAACCGTTCAGATTTGGAGCCGTCCGGTTCGCCGAAGCTGATCTTGTTCCCCTCGGTGTGGCGGATGACGCCGGGCTCGACGATGTCGGTGGCGAAGTACGCCAGCGAGCCGACGACACGTCGCGGTTCGATCGCCGCGGCAATCACGCCGCCGGGATCGACGCGTTCGAGCCGGATGCCGTCGAGATCGCCACCGATCCCGTTGAAGTACCACCACGGGATGCCGTTCTGCGTGCTCACGACGATGGTCTGGGGACCGAAGATCTGCGGAAGTTCTGGCGCGAGCGCCGTCAGCCCATGCGCCTTGACGCCGAGGATGACGACATCGGCGGTGCCGATCGAGGCGAGATCGCCGGTCACGGTGGGGCGGACTTCGAACTCCTCGTCGTGTCCGATCACGCGAAGTCCACGCTCTTGCATCGCGCGCAAGTGCGCGCCTCGCGCGAAGAGCACCACGTTCACGCCAGGTGTCGCGGCGCGCGCGAGCCTGGCGCCGATATAGCCGCCGATGGCGCCCGCGCCGGCGATGACGATGTTCATGCCGTCATGCACCCGTCGACGTGAACGCCTTCGCGATGGCGCCGCGCTGAATTTTTCCCGTGGCGGTGCGCGGAAGCGTATCGGTGATGTAGATCTGCTTGGGACGCTTGAACTCGGCCAGGCGCTCCTTGCAGAACGCGAGGATCTCGGCTTCGCTCACCGGCGCCTTCACCACGACCACGGCGGCGACTTCTTCTCCCCACATCGTGTGCGGCACGCCGAAGCAGACCGCTTCCGCGATGGACGGATGCGCGAGCAGCACTTCGTCGATCTCGCGCGGCGAGATCTTCTCGCCACCGCGCACGATCAGCTCCTTGATGCGCGCGACCAGCGTGAGGTAGCCGTCGGCATCGACGACGCCTTGATCGCCGGTGCGAAACCAGCCATCCGTGAACGATGTCGCGTTCGCCTCAGGGTTGTTCTCGTAGCCGCTCGTGACGTTCGGTCCCTTGATGACGATCTCGCCAGCTTCGCCGACCGGCAGATGACGTCCCTCCGCGTCCATGATGCTTATCTGCACGTCGGTGCCGCGTCCCACCGAGCCCGGCTTCCGCATGGCTGGCGGCAAGGGGTTCGACGCCATCTGGTGCGCCGCTTCCGTCATCCCGTAGGCTTCGAGCACCGGCGCGCCGAAGGCCGCTTCGAGATCGTGCATCACCTGCGGCGGCAAGGCCGCGCTGCAGGAGCGGATGAAGCGCAGGCGCTCCGCGCCGGCCGGACGTCCGGCGGACGGGTCGGTGCGCGCCAGTAGCAGTTGGTGAATCGTTGGCACGGCCGAGTACCACGTGATGCCGTGATCGCGCGCGACACGCCAGAACGACAGGGGGTTGAATTTCGTGGGCACGACGAGCGTGCCGCCAGTTGCGAGTGTGCCCAGCGTGGAGGCCACCAGCCCATGCACGTGGAACAGCGGCATCACGCACATCGCCACATCGTCCGCGCTGAGCGCATAGTGCCGCGCGATGTTTCCGGCGGAGATGGTGAGGTTTGTGTGCGTGAGCGGCACACGCTTGGGGCGCCCGGTGCTGCCGCTCGTGTGGAGCACGAGCGCCACGTCCGTCGCGGCCGGCGGCGTGTAC
>JAISPN010000083.1 GCA_031274845.1 Acidobacteriaceae bacterium | reverse complement strand
CACGCAGTATTGCGCCATGATGGTAGATGTTCGCTTGTGACGCAGCACGGTCGTCTCGGCAAGCGACCTATCCATATGTGGTGCGTGTGGTCCGCGACAACTGACGTACACAGAAGAGGAGCGACTTTCATGTCGACACGAGTTCTTGGAACGATTGCGGCGGCACTGCTGACTATCGGCAGCGCGGCGATGGTCGTGCGTGCGCAGAGCACGGCGTCAGTGCCTGCGCCAGATCCGGTGCGGTATACCGCGCAAGGTGAGTTGATGCGTCCTGACGACTACCGTGAGTGGATCTATCTCAGCTCCGGTTTGGGGATGACCTATTCGCCGACGCCCGCGGCGGCATCGGCAGCGCCGCCAGCGTCAGCCGCGCCACGGACGCCGTCCTTTACCAATGTTTTTGTGAATCCTGCGTCGTACCGTCACTTCGTGCAGACCGGCACGTGGCCCGACAAGACGATGTTCGTTCTCGAAGTGCGTGCCTCGGCGACGGAAGGGTCGATTAACGTCGGCGGCAACTACCAGACCGACCTGCAGGCGATTGAAGTGGAGGTCAAGGATGCGCGTCTCCCCGACGGGTGGGCGTACTTCAACTTCGGCCGTGCGGCGACGCCGGTGAAGGCGCTTCCAGTAAGCGCCCCCTGCTATACGTGTCACGGCACGAACGCGGCCGTGGAGCACACGTTCGTGCAGTTCTATCCGTCGCTGATGGATGTGGCGACGGCGAAGGGAACTATCAACCGCGGCTGGACGCCGCACCCCTAGGGAGGGATTACGAGGCGGTCGTGGATGCTGTCTCGTCGAGGGTGTGGAGTTCTTCCCACTGGTGCATTAAATCGCCGACCGTCCACATCAGCGCCTGGTGTTGTTCGATGACCGGCTGCGCGGCGTCGCGATTGTCGTAGAAACCGGGCGCGGACATCTGCTGCTCGAGGTGTTTGATCGCCGCTTCGGTCTCGGCGATTCTCGTTTCGAGCGTGTCGATGCGTGCTTTGCGCGCGTGCGCCGCCTTCGCGACTTTCCGTGCTTCGGTGTCGAGACGCTTTTTTTCTTCGTGCGAGATGCGCGTGTCGCTCTTCTGGGTTCGTGCGGCTGGTGGCGGCGCCGTCTGGCGCTGGACCTTTGGCGGCGCGGCCTGTTCTTTGTCCTTGTGCTCCTTGTGCCACAGGAACTCACGGTAGGTGCCCGGGTAGATGATGGCCTTGCCGCCGCCGACTTCGATGGTTTTCGTCGCCAAACGTTCGACGAAATAGCGATCGTGCGAGACGAAGATGAGCGTGCCGCCGTAGTCGACGAGCGCGTCGAGCAGCACTTCCTTCGAGTCGAGATCGAGGTGGTTGGTCGGTTCGTCGAGCAGCAGCGTGTTCGAGGGACGGAGCAGCATGCGCGCGACGGCGAGCCGCGTCCGTTCTCCACCGGAGAGCACGCGCACTTTCTTGTAGATATCGTCGCCTGAAAACAGAAAGCCGCCGAGGATGTTGCGGATCATCGGCACCATGTCGAGCGGCGATCCCGAGGAGAGCGTTTCGTACACGGTGGGCGCCGGGTCCATGCGTGTTGCGTCGTCCTGCGCGAAATACTGCATCACCATGTGGTGACCTTCGACGCGCTCGCCGGCATCCGGCTGCTCTTCGCCCGACAGCATCCGCATCAGCGTCGACTTGCCGCTGCCGTTCGGGCCGACGAGCGCGATGCGATCGCCGCGCTCGATGTGCAGGTTGAGGCCATCGAAGATGACCTGATCGCCGTACGCCTTGCGGACCTCCTTGAGTTCCAGCACGATCCGTCCGCTCTTGGCCGTCGTCGGAAAGTTGAAGTGGATCTTCTTCCGCTCCGGCGGGACTTCGATCGGCACGACTTTCTCGAGCATCTTGATCCGGCTCTGCACCTGCGCCGCCTTGGTCGCCTGATAGCGGAACCGATCGATGAACATCTTGACGCGCGCGACCTCTTCGTCCTGCTCACGCTTCGCCTTGCGGAGCTGTTCCATGCGCGTTTCGTGCGCGACGAGATAGGAGCTGTAGTTGCCGACGTAATCGGTCAGCGTGCGGAACGTGAGATCGGCAATGCGCGTGACGACGGCATCCAGAAAGAAGCGGTCGTGCGAGACCAGAATCACCGCGTGTGGATACGCGTTGAGATATTCCTCAAGCCAGTTGCGCGCTTCAAGATCGAGATGGTTGGTTGGTTCGTCGAGGAGCAGCAGGCTGGGCGCCTTGAGCAGCAGCTTGGCGAGGGCGATGCGCATCTGCCAGCCGCCCGAGAAGGTTTCCGTCTGCCGTTCGAAGTCGGCGGTCGTGAAGCCGAGCCCCTGAAGCACCGTCGCCGTCTTGAGCTCGATGGTGTAGCCGTCGCCAATGCGGAACCGTTCCTGCAGATCGCTGTAGCGTGACAGCATCGCGTCGTGCTCGGCTTCCGGAATCGACGGGTCGCCGAGCCGCGCTTCGAGCGCGTGCATGTCGGTTTTCATCGCGAGCAGGTCGTCGAAGCTGCGGCTGGCTTCGTCGAAGAGCGTGCGTCCCGCGTGCGACAGGCCGTCTTGCGGCAGATAGCCGACGGTCAGCGCCGAGGGCTTCAACACCTGCCCGCTGTCGGGCTCTTCCATTCCCGCCATCATCTTGAGCAGCGTCGTCTTGCCGGCGCCGTTTGGACCGCACAGACCGACGCGCTCGCGCGCGGTGATCTGCCACGTGACGTGATCGAGGAGGACGCGATCACCAAAAGACTTGGTGAGTTCGAAGAGCTGAATCATTGCGGAGATACGGTCGGGCTCACGGCGCGCGCCGTGATCCCGACGTCAACGGTTAGTGGTCGTCGCCGAGGGCTTGCGAGACGGCGTCGAGCACTTTCGGGATGCGGAACGGTTTGACTAGATAGCGCGTGACGCCGAGATTGATGGCTTCGATTGCGTTCGCTTCCGTCGAGTAGCCGGTGATGACGATGACCGGCAGGTTCGCGCGATAGCGGCGCACTTCGCGGATGAGCGTGAGACCGTCCATGCCTGGCATCTTGAGATCGGCGATGAGCAGGTCGTAGACGCGCTCGCGCATCCGTTGCAGCGCGCTCGGACCGTCGGCGACGACGTCCACGTGGTATTCAGCGAGCGAGAGCGCCTTGGAAAGAAGATCGCGGATGCTTTCCTCGTCGTCGACGACCAGCACGTGAGGCCTGCCGCCGCTCGGCATCTGTGGCGCGGGGGCGATGGCCACCGGCGTGGGCGACACGGGCCAGTCGGTCGTGCGCTGCATGCCGAACCCGGCGCGCTGGTGATTGAGCCACGCATCGATGTCGCTCTTGCGGAAGCGCCACTGCCGGCCGACGCGAACGGCGGGAATCTTGCCTGCTTTGATCAGGCGATAGACCGTCCGGAGATTTACCTGGAGGTACGCAAGGACCTCTTCTGTGGTTAAAAAGATTTCGTCAATCATGCTAGGAGGTTGAATGGTAACTCGATGGTGAAGAGCGCGCCGCCTTCCGAGTGATTTGCCGCCGCGATCGTGCCCCCGTGTTCGTGAACAATGCCGTATGAAATAGCCAGCCCGAGGCCGGTTCCTTTACCGACGTCCTTCGTGGTGAAGAAGGGTTCGAAAACGCGGGAGAGCAGATCTTCTGGAATGCCCGGCCCGGTATCGCGTACCGTGACGATTAACCGTTGCTGATTCCGATCGGCAGTGGACGCGACGTCAATACGTCCGGGCCGGCCGGTGGCCACGACGGCCTGCTCCGCGTTGAGCATCACGTTCAAAAACACCTGATGCAGCATGAGCGGGTCGCCGTGAATGCGGGGAATCGTGACGTCATAGTTTCGCACGATTTCGATCTGCGCCGCGCGGCAGGGTTGCTGACGCGAGCGGAGCGCGCGCTGCAAGATCGCGTTGACGTGTGACGGCCGTCGCGCCAGATGGCCAGACCTGGCAAAAATCAACAAGTTCTTAACGATCTGCGCCGCGCGGTCCGCCTCGCGCGCAATCGTGCGAATCTGCGGGTACGCCTCGCGTGTCACGGCGCCGGTCGTGCGCAGCAGGTCCAGATATCCGATGACGCTTTGAAGCGGGTTGTTGAGTTCGTGCGCGATGCCGGCGACGAACTGCCCGAGCGCCGCCAGTTTTTCCGACTGCGTCAGTTGCTGCCGCCGCGCTTCGCGTTGGGCTTCGAGATGGCTCACCGTCAGGCGATCCGGCGCCATGAAGACGCGCCCGCGCACCGCGCCATCGGCATCGCAGAAATCGCTGACCGTGACGAAAAACACGCCATTCAGGCTGTCGTCGTCCATTTCGCGGACCGCGAATCCACCGGGCAGTGGCGAGGGGGGGAGCGCGCGGACCCACTGCGCCAACTCCTGGCTCAGGTAGTCGGAGAGCTGACGGCCGACGAGTTGTTCGCGTGTCTGCTGCGCGCGCAGAAGGAATGCGTGGTTGGCGTGACGAATGACACCGTTTGGGTCGATGATGACGGCCAGATGGACGAGCGAGTCGAAGGCCCCTTCGAACTCGCCCCGTTGCTGCCGGATCTCTGT
>JAISPN010000048.1 GCA_031274845.1 Acidobacteriaceae bacterium | reverse complement strand
GCGGCGAACGGCAACCGCGACGCCGGCGCTCAGGCGCAGGCCGCGCTCGACAAGCTGAAGCAGGTACAGCAGCAGCTCCAGCAGAACCAGACCGGACGCGGCGACCGCGACTTGCAGTCGGTCCGTAATCAAGCGCAGCAGCTCGCCGACGAGCAAAAGCAGATCGCCGCTGAAGTCGACTCGCTGAGCAGTCAGCCGATCGCCACGCGTCAGGAGAAGGCGCAGAACCTGACGCAGCGGAAAGACGCGATGGATCAAAAGGTTGGTGATCTCCAGACGCAGCTCGAGAAACTGGCCAACGACGCGCGTCGCGACACGCGCGATGCCGCGCGCAAGCTGGACGAAGCGGCCGGCAGCATTACCGACAAGCGGATTCGCGAGAAGATCCAGTACACGCGCAACAACGTCCGCGGCGCCAGCAGCGATTACTCACGCTCGATCGAGCAGCAATTACAGAGCGACCTCGATTCACTGACGAAGAAGATCGACGAAGCGCAAGCGGCCATGGGGCAAGCCGACAAACAAGACGCCGCCAACCGCGCCAACGAGCGCGCGCGCAATCTTGTCCGCGGCATGGAGTCACTCGATCAGCGCATGCGCGATCGCGCGCAGCAGAACGCGCAAGGACAAAACGCGCAGGGACAGCGCGGCCAGCAGGATCAAAATGGCCAGCAACAGGGCGGACAACAAGGCCAGCAAAACGGCCAGCAAGGGAGCCAGAGCGCGCAAGGCCAGCAAGCCCAGAACGGACAGCAAGGCGGTCAGCAGTCCGGTCAACAGAGTGGTCAGCAAGGCGGACAACAGGCTGGCCAGCAGAGCGGGCAACAAGGCGGCCAGCAAGGTGGTCAGCAGGCTGGCGGCAATGCGCGCGGGGGTGGCGATCGCAACGGCACCTATGCCGGTGGCGCCATCAACAATGGCAACTACGGCTACGGACGGTGGACCGGCCGCTTCAACCCTGACGATGTCCGGCAGTTCCGCAACGATGTGCGTCAATGGGCCAACGACGCGCAGGCGCTCCGGAACGAATTGGCGCGGCAAGGCTTCGACACGAAGGATCTCGATCAAGCGGTGAGCGATATCCGCCGACTCGATAGCGATCAGGCGTTTGTCGACCCGTCGAGTGTCGCGGCGCTGCAGGGCGCCGCGCTCGACAAGCTGAAGAAGTTCGAGTTCGATCTGCGGAAAAAGTCAGAGGGCAACAACGAGAACCTGTCGCTCTCCGGATCGGACGAAGTCCCCGCCGGCTTTCGCACATCGATCGAGGAGTACTACCGCTCGCTGGCGAAGAAGTAATCGAGCGCGTCTGGCACCGGGCCCAGGTGGTGGGCCCGGCCGGACTACTTGCCCTGCGCCTCCGGCATCAACGTCACGCGCACGTAGTTCTTCAAATCAAGATACCGCTGTGCCGCGATCTGGACGGCGTAGCCACTCAGCATGGCACTCTGCTGCGGTTGCTGGAAGACTGACGCCAGCGTCGCGACATCACCATCCCGGTACTTCCCGACAATCTGATTCAGCAGATACGCATTGTCCTGGCTGTTGCGGTCGAGGTCGCGCGTCAGCGCATCGCGCACGCGGTCCATCTGATCCGGCGTCAGCAGCGTCGATCGCACGAACTCGATTTCTTCAAAGACGCGCGAGACAAGGCTCTCGACACGCGCCGGATCGGACGTCCAGTCGATGCGGATGCGGTACTCGGGCGGCGGCGTTCGCGAGACAACAGACGTCGCCGAGATGTCGTAGGTGCCGCCCAATTCCTGACGAATGGCATCGTTCAACCGGGACGCCAGCACCAGCGTCGCCGCCCTCAACGCCAGGAGCGTCGCATCGTCATACTGAATCGGCCCGCTGAAGACGATGCCCACTTCGCTGCGCGGCGCGATGCCCTTCTGCACCGTCTTTTCGATAACGCCGCGTGGCGCACGGATGCCGAGATCACGCGACCGTTCGTGCTGTGGACGCGCGGGAAGACTGGCAAGGTACGTCTCGACGAACGGACGAATCTGGTCCTCGGTAAAGCTGCCGACGAAGACGAATGTGAAGTTGCCGGCGTCTGCGAATCGCGCCTTGTAGAACGCTAGCGACTTCTCAAGATCCCAGCGCGCAACCGTATCCGCCGTCTCGGGCTGACGCCGGGGATTGTTGCCGCTGAGCGCCGAGGAGAGCGCCTGATTGAACGCCACATCCGGGCTCGCGGACTGATTCTCGAGCGCGGCGAGCGCTTGCGCCTTGAGCGCGGCAAATGCCGTCGCATCGGCGCGCGGCGCCGTGAACCGCAAGTAGATCTGCTGGAACAACGCCTCGAGATCCGCTGGCGCGCTTCCGCCGCTCATCCCTTGCGAGTTCTCTCCGATGAAGGGACGCGCGACCGCGGCCTTGCCCGTCAGCAGCCGGTCGAGCGCAACGGCGGTGAATGAGCCGACGCCGCCCGCCGGAATCACGTTATCGGCCACGCGCGCAGGCGTGAAGTCGGCATCGCTTGCGAGCGACGTCCCGCCTGAGGCAAACGCGCGAAACAGAATCTGATCCGCCTTCAGCGACGTGGGTTTCAACACAACCGTGGCGCCATTCGACAGCGTCCATTCAGTAATGCCCCCCGGACGCGCCGTCGTTCGCGCGACGGTTCCCTTTGCCGGTGGCGTGTCGAGCAGCGCTTGTCCGGAAACCGAATCGACATACGGATCGAGATGCCTCGCCGACGCTTCCTTGACGGCCGCCGCAAGACGATCTTCTGTCGGCAACACGACAGTGGCCGCATCCGGCGCGAACACGACGATCAGACGATTGCGCTGCGGAAACCAGTCGGCCGCGAGCGCGTTCATCTCGGCGAGCGTCATCTCCGGCAGAAAGCGGCGATGGAAGGCCAGCTCTTGCCAGATCGTCGGCAACGCTTCGTCCTGCATGAAGTTTCGTATGTATTCGTCGGCGCGGCTCTCGGACTCGCGGTCAGGACTCTCGGCCACGACCCGCTCGGAGATCGCCATGTTCGCCTGTCTGGCGCGGTCGAACTCGCTGGCGGTGAACCCAAAACGCTGGACGCGTTCGAGTTCAGTGACGAGCGCGTCGAGACCGCGCGTCACACCGTCGTTGGTGACCAACGCCTGCAGCACCGCTTCGTCACGCGTATTCGGCGCCGGAAAAAGATACCGATCCGCGGCGGCATCGAGATACGGCGGATTCGCGCTCTGAGCGACTTCCGTCAATCGATCGCCGAGCATGGACGCAAAGATCTGATCGCGCACGATCTCGCGATATCCACCAACCGTGCCCTGATTGCGCGCCGGCCGCAGGTTGCTCACGCGCACCGCGGTCGATGTCGTTTCGCGATCTCTCAGGATCACGTAGCGAGGATCTTCGTGTTCGGGCACATCGAACACCGGCCGGGGACGTTCGTTGGCAGGATTTTGGAGCGGTCCAAAATGACGGCGAATCATCTCCGCGATCTGCGTCCGGTCGACATCGCCGACGACAATCACGGCCATCAAGTCGGGACGATACCAATCCCGGTAGAACCGGAGCAGCTGCTCGCGCGTGGCGCTCTGGATGACATCAGGATTCCCGATCGGCGAGCGATCCGCATAGCGTGAGCCTTCAAGCTGCACCTTGCGCAGCTTGTCGGCGGTGCGCTCGCTCGCGCCGAGGTTCATCCGCCATTCCGCGAGCACAATCGACCGCTGACGATCGATCCCCTCTTGCGGAAAGAGCGCGCCACCGGCCCAATCCTCAAACACCGTGAGCGCCCGATCGATCGCGCCCGGCGTATCGGTCGGCACGCGAAGGATGTACTGCGTCTCGTCGAAGCTCGTGACCGCATTCGCGTCCGCGCCGATGCTCACGCCAAGCGCGCCAAGCGACGCTTCAATCGTCTGGCCGGGAAAGTGTCTGGTCCCCTCAAACTGCATGTGCTCGATGAAGTGCGCGAACCCGCGCTGGTCATCATCTTCGAGAACGGAGCCCGCCTTGACGACAAGCCGCAGCTCCACCTGACGCGCCGGCTTCGCATTGGGACGCACGTAGAAGCGCAGTCCGTTCGGCAACCCGCCAACGAGCACCTCGGGGTCCACCGGCATCTGCTGCGTGAGCGCATAGCCAGCCACCGATGCCACGGTCGTCTCGCGACCGGCTGGCGTCTGGGCGGCAGCGGGTCCGGCCGCCGCCAGCAAAAGAAGAACAGCGTATGTCGCGACGGCGCGCGAGCGTAACAACCGGTAGGGCATGGACAAATCGTATCCGACCACGCCAGGGACACGTCGAAGAAACATCACCGTATCGGCACGCGTGCGTCTCCTGAAGTGCGGTGCGTTATGATGGGGTGTTCTCCCGGCACGCCGGGAGCAGGTCGGGGCGTAGCGCAGCCTGGTAGCGCACCTGCCTTGGGCGCAGGGGGTCGCTGGTTCGAATCCAGTCGCCCCGACCAAATTCCCTAGCAATTTTTCACATTCAACCGCACGGCCACACACCGAAAGACTCTTGGGTCACACAGGAGTCACACGAACGCACCGGTCACGGGCGCTTCTTGTCTTGCGTCAAGACTGCGCTGGAAACCTAATGACTGATCGAGCAGGGGGGTAGAATTTAAAAAGCAAGGAGCCTCTGACTATGGCTTGGCTCGCAAAGCTTGATGCCCGCGCCGCTCGCACACCGAAAATCGTGTACTGGCCCTATCTCGCGCTGAAGTGGACACTCGTCGCGGTAGGAGCCTTCGCACTGCTTGGCCCCCTTTTTGACCCAAGGTTCTGGAGCGCAACAAGTGAAGGACGACCATTTCCATGGGGA
>JAISPN010000032.1 GCA_031274845.1 Acidobacteriaceae bacterium | reverse complement strand
CCGGCCGCAGGACGCCGAGCTCATTCGCGCGCTCGGCCCCAACTTCAGACCGGTGGCAGAACGCGCACGGAACTACTCGGTTGCCGAGCAGTTCCGCATTCCGCTTGCCCTCAAGCGCGAACGGGTCTCGCTGTTCCACGCGCCACACTACGTATTGCCGCCGCTCGTCACGGTCCCCTCTGTCGTCACGATCCACGACTGCATCCACCTGATGTTTCCGCAGTACCTGCCGAACCGCGCCGCGCTGCACTACGCGCGCTGGTCGATTGCGATGGCCGCGCGACGGGCGACGCGGATCATGACGGTGTCGGAAAGCTCCAAGCGCGACATCATCCGTTTCTTCGACACGCCGGCGGAGAAGATCGACGTCATCTACAACTCGTACGACGAACGCTTTGCCGCCGACATGCGCGCCGAGGACATCGAACGCGTGCGCGAGCGTTATCAACTGCAGGAAGCGTTCGTCCTGTATGCCGGCAACGTCAAGCCGCACAAAAACATCGAGCGCACGATTGAAGCCTTCTCGCTGGTGCGCAAGCGCGGCCTCGATAACCTGAAGCTCGTCATGATTGGCGACGACATCTCGAAGTACGCCGCGCTCCGCCGCGCCGTGCACCGCCATCAACTCCACCAGCACGTGCGGTTCCTCGGCTACGTTCCCGAAGACACACTCGCCGCGATGTATCGCCTCGCCGCCGTGTTCGTGTTCCCCTCGCTGTACGAAGGGTTCGGCCTCCCGCCGCTCGAGGCCATGGCCAGCGGGACGCCGGTCGTGACCTCGAACCTGTCGTCACTCCCCGAAGTTGCCGGCGATGCGGCGGTCCTCGTCGATCCCTACGATCCGACGGCGATTGCCGACGGCATCGAACAGGTGCTCACCGACGAACCGCTCCGGCTCGCGCTCCAGCAAAAAGGGCTCGCGCGCGCCCGGCAGTTCTCGTGGGAAACCTCCGTGAAGCGCGTGCACGAGATCTACACCGAGGCCGCCCGGTAGTGCGTGTCGCGCTCGTTCACGACTGGCTCACCGGCATGCGCGGCGGCGAGAAAGCGCTCGAAGTCATCTGCGAGCGATTTCCGGAAGCCGAGCTTTTCACGCTGGTTCACATCCCCGGCTCGGTATCGCCGACGATTGAACGCCGGCCGATCCACACGTCGTTCATCCAGCGGATGCCGCTGGTCGCGCGCTACTACCGGCACTACCTGCCGCTCTTCCCCGCGGCCATCGAACAGTTTCGGTTTGATCGGTTCGACGCCGTGCTCAGCGTCAGCCACTGCTGCGCGAAATCGGTGATCACGCCAGTAGGCGTGCCGCACCTCTGCTATTGCCTGACGCCCATGCGGTACGCGTGGGATCAGTTCGACGCCTATTTCGGACCTGAACGGCTGGGCCGGGCCAGCCGCGCCACCATGCGGCGGATCATGAACCGGATGGCTAGGTGGGATCGCGACACGGCAAACCGCGCGAGCCGCTATGTCGCTATTTCTCATTATGTTGCGGGCAGGATCGACCGATACTATAATCGCCCGGCAGAGGTGATTTACCCGCCAGTCGACACCGGATTCTTCACACCGGACGAAACGAGGGCGGGGGGCTTCGCGTTCATGGTATCGGCTCTCGTCCCTTACAAACGGATAGACCTCGCGATGCATGCCTGCGCCAAGGCTGGAGTACCGCTCACCATTGTCGGAGATGGACCCGAGCGCGAGTCGCTGCAGCGTCAGGCGCCGGCTGGAACCACGTTCCTCGGCCGCCGCTCGAACGACGACATCTTGGCCCTCTACCGCACGGCCTCAGTCGTGCTCCTTCCGGGCGAGGAAGATTTCGGCATCGTGCCGCTCGAGGCGCAAGCCTGCGGCCGACCGGTGGTCGCCCTTGGTAAAGGCGGCGCGGTTGAAACAGTCATCGACGGCGTCACTGGACGTCTGGTCGATGAACCGAGCGTGGACGCGTTTGCCGCCGCCATCACCGATACCCTCACCGCTTCATTCGATCGCCGCGCCATCCGCGCGCACGCCGAGCGCTTCGGCCGCGAACGCTTTGGCGACGAAATCGAAACGGCCCTTCGCGCGACGGCCGCCGCGAGCCACCGGTCATGATTCGCCATAACCGGCTCCTCGTCACGTTCCACGTCATCACCGATGCGCTCCTCGGCATGTCGGCCTTTACAGCCGCCTATGCGCTGCGCTTTCACACCGGCCTGATTCCGATTACGCGCGGCCTGCCGCCGCTCCGGCAGTACATCAACATCCTGCCGTTCATCGCCATCGTCGTGCCGGTTGGGTTCTTTCTTCAGGGACTGTACCGGCTGCGGCGCGGACGCTCGCGCGTGGATGATTTCTTCGCCGTGTTTGTCGGCAGCATCCTCGCGGTGATGTTCGGAATCATCGCAACGTTGTACGTGCAGGCGTACTTCGCGAGCGGCTCCGCGCGGCTCGTCGGCGCCTTCCAGATTTCGCAAATCGTCTGGGCGATCTTCCTCGTCTTGAACATCACGCTCACCTTCGCGTCGCGCGAGCTGATGCGCGAGGTGCTCGAACGCCGCTGGCGCATGGGGATCGGACAAAAACGCATCCTGATTGCCGGCTCGGGCGATCTGGGACGTCTGGTCGCCGACAAGATTCTGGAACACCGCGAGTTGGGCTATCAGATCGTCGGCTTCGTCGACGATCGCGCCGCCGGCGATCATCTCGGCTACCGCGGCCTGCCGCTCCTTGGCACGCTCAGCGAAGGCGCTGAAATCATCGGCCGAGAAGGGATCGATCACTTATACGTCGCGCTGCCGCCGGAGCAACACCTGCGGATGCTGGAACTGCTCGACAGCACCAGCCGCGTGATGGTCGACGTCAAGGTGGTCCCCGATCTGTTGCAGGTGATCGCGCTCCGCGCCCGTCTCGAAGACCTCGACGGCGTGCCGGTCATCAACATCAACGACATCCCGCTGCAAGGCTTCAACAGTCTGGTGAAGCGCACGATCGACATCGGCCTGTCGGCCGCCGGCCTGTTGGTGCTGGCGCTGCCGCTCGCCATTGTTGCCGCGCTCATCAAGATCACGTCGAAAGGCCCCGTCCTCTTCCAGCAGGAGCGCATGGGGCTCGACGGCAAATCGTTCACGATCGTCAAGTTCCGCTCGATGTTCGACGATGCCGAACGCGAGACCGGCCCGGTGTGGGCGGTCGAAGACGACCCGCGCGTCACGCCGCTTGGCCGCTTTCTCCGGAAGGCCAACATCGACGAGCTGCCGCAACTCTGGAACGTCCTGCGCGGCGATATGTCGATTGTTGGTCCACGTCCCGAGCGGCCGCACTTCGTCGAGCAGTTCAAACACAAGATTCCGCAGTACATGCTGCGGCACAAGGTGAAGGCCGGTCTCACCGGCTGGGCGCAAGTCAACGGCTGGCGAGGCAACACGCCGCTCGAGAAGCGCATCGAGTACGACCTCTATTACATCGAGAACTGGTCCGTGCGCCTCGACTTGAAGATCATCTGGCTCACGCTCCTCAAAGGCTTCTTCCACAAGCACGCTTACTGACGGACTCAGCATGAAAAAACGCGTCGTCATCACCGGAGCGGCAGGATTCATCGGATCGCACCTCTCCGAAACACTCCTCGACCGCGATTACGAAGTCATCGGCATCGACAACCTGCTCACGGGGGACACGGCCAACCTCGCGCACCTCGTCAACCGCGACTTCACCTTCATCAAGCACGACGTCACCAACTACATCTACATCGAAGGTCCGGTCGACTACGTGCTCCACTGGGCCAGCCCGGCAAGCCCGATCGACTACCTCGAGCTGCCGATCCCCACGCTCAAGGTCGGCGCGCTCGGCACGCACAAGGCGCTTGGTCTGGCCAAGGCGAAGAAAGCAACCTTCGTCCTCGCCTCCACGTCGGAGGTCTACGGCGATCCGCTGGAGCACCCACAGAAAGAAAGTTACTGGGGCAACGTCAACCCGGTTGGTCCGCGCGGCGTGTACGACGAAGCCAAGCGATTCGCCGAAGCGATGACGATGGCGTACCACCGCTATCACGGGGTGGACACGAAGATCGTCCGCATCTTCAACACGTACGGGCCGAGAATGCGGCTGAACGACGGCCGTGCCGTCCCCGCCTTCATGTCGCAAGCGCTCCGCAACGAGGACGTCACCGTCTTCGGCGACGGCTCGCAGACGCGCAGCTTCACTTACATCTCGGATCTCGTGGACGGCATCATCCGGCTGATGTTGTCGAAGGAAAACGATCCCATCAACATCGGCAACCCGCGCGAGCTGACGATCAAGGAGATTGCCGAGACGATCATCGCGATGACCGGCTCGAAGAGCAAGGTCGTCTACCGTCCGCTCCCGACCGACGACCCCAAGGTGCGCAAACCCGACATCACCCGCGCGCGCACGCTGCTCGGCTTCGAACCGAAAGTGCAACTCGAAGAAGGGCTCATCCAGACGATCGAGTATTTCCGGACGAAGATCTGACCTATCCGTAAGAGGAGGATGCCGTGGCGCAGATCGTGATTCGCACATTCACTAATCACATCGACGCAGACCTTGCCAGTAGCGCGCTCGCCGCGGCCGGCATCCAATCCTTCATCAGCGCCGACGACGCCGGCGGTATGCGCCCGAGCATGTGGATGCCACAAGGCGTCCGCCTGCTCGTGGACGAAGCAGACGCCAACGACGCGACTGAAATCCTCAACCCCGCCCCGGAACAACGGTGAAAAGACGCCACATCAACACTGCCTGACACGCCAGCAATGCTGAAGCATCCAAGCGCGTTTCTCCCCGTTGTCATGTCGCTGGCCGCGCTCGCCACCGTTGCTCTCTTCATCACTTTTCATGGCACCGCGCCGCAGACCGACGAAGGCGCTGCGGCCCACATCTGGCAACTCTTGATGGCCGGTCAGGCGCCCATCGTCGTGTTCTTCGGCATCAAATGGGTTGGGCGCACACCAAGACAGGCGCTGCCAGTTTTTGGGTTACAGATCGTAGCGGCGCTGGCAGCGCTCGCCCCTGTCTATCTACTCCACTGGTAGATGATTGAGGCAGCGATCGATCGCCAACCGCCTGACTATCAACAAACCTCATGAGAGGTTCGCTGCCTGTATCGATTAGCGTGTCAGCTTGCGGTATTTGATTCTGTGCGGGGTGTCCGCGGCGGTGCCGAGGCGGCGTTTGCGGTCGGCTTCGTAGTCCTGATAGTTCCCCTCGAACCAGACCACCTGACTGTCGCCTTCGAACGCGAGCATGTGCGTGGCGATGCGGTCGAGGAACCAGCGATCGTGGCTGATGACGACGGCGCAGCCGGCGAAGTTCAGCAGCGCCTCTTCGAGCGCGCGCAGCGTGTCAACGTCGAGGTCGTTTGTCGGTTCGTCGAGCAGGAGCAGGTTGCTCCCCTTCTGCAACAGCTTGGCGAGGTGAACGCGATTACGTTCGCCGCCAGAGAGCGCGCCGACCTTGCGCTGCTGCGCGGCCCCCTTGAAGTTGAACCACGAGACGTAGGCGCGTGATGCGACCTTCCGCTTGCCGAGTTCAACTTCGTCCTGACCGCCGGTGATCTCTTCCCACACGCTCTTGTCCGGCGCCAACGCGTCTCGGCTCTGATCGACGTAGCCGATCTGCACCGTCTCGCCCAGCTTCAACGTGCCGGCATCGGGCGTCTCCGCGCCGGTGATCATGCGAAACAGCGTCGTCTTGCCCGCGCCGTTCGGTCCGATGACGCCGACGATGCCGCCGCGGGGCAGCGTGAAGTTGAGATTCTCGATGAGCAGGTTCTCGCCGTACGCCTTGCGGATGCCGCGCCCTTCGACGACGACATCGCCAAGACGCT
>JAISPN010000001.1 GCA_031274845.1 Acidobacteriaceae bacterium | reverse complement strand
CCGCGCGATTGCTGGCGTGCAGACGAGCGCGACCGGAGCGCCTCCAGAGAGCGATGCGCCTGCGGTATCCAGTCCCGAATCATCCACGTCGACGTCGTCCGTCCGCCGCGCTCTCGGCCGTCGCCGTGGTAGCAGTGACGACCGCGTAAACATTGGTGGCAACGTGACGGTGCGTGAGGGCGAAGTGGTCCTGGGGGATGCCGTCGCGATTGGCGGGTCGGTGACCGTTGATGGCGAAGTCCGTGGATCGGTGGCGGCGATTGGCGGCAACGTGATGCTCGGACCGCATGCCGTGGTGGGCGAAGATGTCGCGGCGATTGGAGGGCATCTGACGCGTGATCCTGGCGCTCGCGTTGAGGGCAAGATCTCCGAAGTCGGTCTCGGCGATATCTTCACGTCGCGGCAGTGGAGTCGGACCTGGAATTCTGACGCGGTCTTTGGTCCCTCGTTCGCGCTGATGAGCACAATCTTTCGGTTGGTCATCAGTTGTCTGTGCTGCGCGTTCGTCGTCTTGCTCGGTCAACCATACGTCGACCGCGTGGGCGCGCGTGCGTTTTACGAGCCGGTGAAATCGTGGGCGATGGGGTTCCTTGTGGAGCTCTTGTTCGCGCCGGCGATCGTGCTCGTGTGCCTCCTGCTCATCATCACTATCATTGGCATTCCGCTGCTCTTGATCCTGATTCCGATCATCATTGGCGTCCTGTTCATCGTCGCCCTCTTCGGATTTGCCAGCGTCGCCCGTGTGATTGGGCAGAAGGTGGGCGAGCGCCTTCATTGGACGGAAACGAATGCGTACCTGATCACGTTCGTTGGCGTCGTCGCCATCATGACGCCGTTGCTGCTGGCGCGGTTGCTGGGAGTCGCGGGTGGGCCGCTCAGTCCGATTGCGTTTGGTCTGATGGTGCTGGGGCGGCTTGTCGAATATCTCGTCTGGACGGTTGGTCTCGGCGCAGTCGTGCTGTCGCGTTTCAGTCCGCAGACGCCGCCAGCGGCGTCAATGGTGACCACTGGTCCCATCGTCTCTGCCTAAAACACGAAGGGCCGGTCAGCGACCGGCCCTTCGTGTATCTACCGACGAAACGTTTCCGCCTGCTATTTTTTGGCGGGTGTTTTCAGTTCGCCAAGCTTGGCCGCCATATCCTGCGCGGATGTCTCCAGGCGGTTCTGCACGTCCTTGTCGATGTACTGAATCGTGCCGTCCTTGCCGATGTAGAACGTCCAGCGATTTGCGAATCCGCGTGACGTGAGCACGCCGTAGGCCTCCGCGGTTTTCTTCGTGGGATCGCTCAGCAGCGGAAAGTCAGCGTTGTGCGCGGCCGCGAACGCCTTGTTCCCTTGATCGCCCTCGATCTCGTCGACGCTGGCCATGAAGTAGGTGACGTCGTACTTCTTGATCAGCCCACCGTTCTCTGACAGCGACTTGCACTCGATCGTGCAGCCGCTGGTGAACGCTTTCGGGAACCACGCCAGCACCACGGCCTGCTTGCCGCGATAGTCGGAGAGCTTGTGCAGTTTGCCGTCGGTGCCTTGTAACGAGAAGTCGGGCGCCTGGTCGCCCACCTTGAGATCGCCCGCGAATGCTGGGAGCGCCGCCAGCGCGAGCATGCATACCACCGTCAGTGCCAGTGCCTTCATCAGTCCTCCTCAGGAGTGCGAATGTTACCCGATCGCCCCAGGCCACGCGCAAATAGCGATTTCCGGTGGTAATTTGCCGGACGTCCTGCGCCTCAGGTTGGTGTAGGCTGTGCGCATGCGCCGCGCCTCGATGCTTGCCGCGCTCGGAGTGACTACCTGCACGCTGCTGACGGGACACGTCCGCGCCGCGTCCGAGGCCGATCTCGAACAGGTGCTGGCCAAAGTTGGCGCGGCGGTCGAACGCTACTACGCGCGAGCGCAGAGCGTCATGTGTCTTGAGACCGTCACGCAGCAGACGCTCACGCTCGGCATGCAACCGGACGGCACGCCGATGCGGCGTCTCCTCTACGACCTGCGTGTGGCGTGGGACGCGCTCACCAGCGAGGATCACGCGGCCACGGTGCAGCGTGAACTGCTCAAGGTGAACAACCGCGAGCCGCGCCCGAAAGACAAGCCGAAGTGTCTCGATCCGTCAGCCGTGTCGCCAGATTCGCTGACGATGCTCTTGCCGGCCAATCGCGATGACTACATCTTCACGCTGGCCGGCTCGGCGAAAATTTCCGGCCGCGCGGCGACGCTCGTCGACTACAAAGCGCGGCAGCGTGGCACGGTGACGGTGAAGCCGCACGAGGACCGCGAAGAGTGCTGGAGCATCGACATGGCAGGCAGCACGCGCGGCCGCGTCTGGATTGATGCCGCGACCGGTGACGTGCTGCGGTTCGATGAGCGTCTCGCCAACTATGTCGAAGCGGCGCTCCCGTCGAAAGAGTACGGTTCACAGACGGTCGTGTTCGAGCGTCTCGATTCGACGACGGTGTACCAGCCGGTCACCTTCGCCGATCCCGACGAGACGTTGATGCTGCCGACGTCGCACGAATCGTTGCAACTCGTCCGCAATGCCGGCACGCCCGGCCTGCGCAGCACCCACAAGTTTTCAAACTATCGCCGCTTCAGCACCGAAGGGCACGTCATCGATCCGTTCTGACGAGGCTGGAGGCTCCGTCCGAAGGCCCGTCCCTCAGGTATAGTGCGCAACACGTGTACATCGTGCCGGAACGGGGAGCGCTCCGGCACATTCAAGGAGGATGCATGCAGAGAACGACCCTGAAATTACTAGCGGCTGCCATGGCGCTCAGCCCGGCCGTGGTGTTCACGCAGACCAATGGCGGGAGCAAAGCGGCCACCTACATCACGGCGGAAGACATCAAGACCGTCAACGCGCAGCCCGGCGTCGATCGCACCATCCAGGTGATCGACATCGGTCCTGAGAACTTCTCTGTCGGCATCATCCATCGTGGTCCGACGGGTGGCGGAGCCGCGGCTGGCGCGGCTGCGGCGCGCGGCGCCGCGGGCGCAGGCGGCGGACGCGGCGCGGCTGGTGCTGGCGGTGGTGGACGCGGGGGCGCGGCAGGCGCTGGCGCGCCAGCCGCGCGTGGCAATACGCCACCGGCGCAACCGTGCGGCGAGGCGGGCAGCGCGCCACCGCCCGCCGGTTCCGCGAGCGGGATCTCTCACGATCAACAGACCGAGGGCTACTACATCACGTCCGGGAGCGGCACGATGGTCACCGGCGGTCACATCGTCAATGGCCGCCGCTCGGGGCCGACTGACGAAGTGACGACAACGCTCAACGGTCCGTCGTGTAGCGGTGTGATGGTCGGGGCTGATGTCGTGACGCGTGAGGTGAAGGTCGGCGATGTGATCATCATTCCGGCCGGCGTGCCACACGGCTGGAGCAAGATCGAGGATCACGTCGATTACCTGAGCTTCCGTCCGTCACAGCGCATCCTAACCGCTGGATACGTGCACCCGTCGCTCAAGAAGTAAACCGATCGGAACGCAGTCGGCGACCCTGCCGAAGCCTGCTCGCCGGGAATCTGTCCTGCCGCGTCGTGACACGATGCGGATGGGCAATTCCCGGCGCCCTCATCACGAATCCCCCCTACACGCCAAGTCCCCTCAGTGATCGTGATGTCTGTCAGACAGACAGTGCGCGAGTTTGAATTGACCCTGGTACTCCCCGGCATTTCCTGCCGTTCGGCATCACCGTGTTCTCGCCGGACGAAGTGGTCGCCTCCACGAGAAAGCGCCGGTCGTGACGTGTCGATGGATCGACGGGTGTTGCTGAACTGGTGCGGAAGAGAGGATTCGAACCTCCACGAGATTTCTCCCACTAGCTCCTGAGGCTAGCGCGTCTGCCGTTCCGCCACTTCCGCAATCAAGGTGGGGACTGAGCTTTCAAGTATAGAGGAACCATCAACCGCGCGACAACCCTCCGCGGGGCATGCCGCGCATATACTCGACAGCATGGCACGACGTGGCACGGTGATCGTTTTCTCAATTCTTGGGTTCGCGTTTCTGCTCTCCATGGGCGCGTTCATCGCGTTATACGTTCTCTTCGGCCGCACCCCGTCGGTGTCGGCGAACACGATGCTGACGCTCGAATTGGGTGGCGACATCACTGAAACGTCGCCCACCGATGTGGTGAGCTATCTGCGTGGCTCGCGGACGCCGACGGTCGGCGTCATCACGAGCAACCTGCGGAAGGCCAAGGTCGACAGCCACATCAAAGGCGTCTTTCTGAAGATGACCGGCTTCAACACGCCGTTCTGGGGCAAGCTTCAGGAAATCCGCGACGCGATCGTCGACTTCAAAACGTCCGGCAAGCCGGTTTACGCCTACCTTGAATATGGCGGTGATCGCGACTACTACGTGGCGAGTGTCGCCGACAAAGTGTTCCTGCTGCCGTCGAGTCCGCTCGATATGTCCGGCGTTGCCACCTACGAAGTGTTCCTGCGCGGCGCGCTCGACAAGTTCGGCGTCTATCCGGATCTGCACCACATCGGCGACTACAAGACCGCGTCGAACACGTTTACCGAGACGACGTTTACGCCGGCGCATCGCGAGATGGACGAAGCGCTGAACCGCGATCTGTTTGGGCAGATCGTTCACGGCATTGCCGATGGACGGAAGCAGTCGGATGCGGCCGTGCGTGCCTTGATCGACGAAGGACCGTTTCTTCCGGCGCGCGCCAGGGAAGCGGGTCTCATCGACGAGATCGGGTACGAAGACGAGGCGCGCGCCGCGCTACGTGAGGCGTTGGGCGTGACGGCGCCGCGTGAGCTGAAAGGGGAAGACTACGCGCACGTGTCGCCGGGCTCGCTCGGGTTGAATCGTGGGCCGCGCGTGGGCGTCATCTACGCGGCGGGCACGATTACGGAAGGGCAGAGCGGCTTCGATCCGATGAATGGCGCGACCGTGGGTTCGAGCACGCTCATCGACGCCATCCGTGCCGCCCGCAAGGACAGTTCGCTGCGCGCGATCGTGTTGCGCATCGATAGTCCCGGCGGATCGGCGGCGGCGTCTGATGCGATCTGGCACGAGCTGATGCTGATGCACGACGAACGGCCGAATCGTCCGCTCATCGCGTCGATGTCGGATCTGGCGGCGTCGGGCGGGTACTACATCGCCGCGCCAGCCGATGCGATCGTCGCCCAGCCATCGACGCTCACCGGTTCGATTGGAATTTTCGGCGGCAAATTCGTCATGGGTGGCCTCTACGGCAAGCTGGGCGCGTCGATCGAGTCGACGAGCATCGGCAAGAACGCCGAGATGAACTCGCCGGCGCGGCCGTTCAACCGCGACGAGACCAAGAAAATCGACGAGCAGTTGAACGCGTTCTATCAGGATTTCGTCCGCAAGGTTGCGGCCTCACGGAAGACGACACCGGAGCGGATCGATGCGATTGCGCAGGGGCGCGTCTGGACCGGGCAGCAAGCGAAAGAGGTCGGGCTTGTCGACGATCTTGGTGGCCTTGAGACAGCAGTCGCTGTGGCCAAGCAACGCGCGGGCATTCCAGCCACGCAGGAAGTTGAGCTCGTGTCGTACCCGGCGCAGAAGACGTTCTACCAGATGCTGAGCGAGCAGATGTCGGGTACCACTGGCGCGCGTCTGGCGTCGGAGTGGATGTCGTCGAATTTGTCGGATGAGGAGCGTGAGGTGCTGCGGGCGGTGCGAGGCCCCGCCACGATGTTTCATCGTGGCGAGGCGCTGGCGTTGATGCCGATGTGGTACGTGCGTTAGCCGACGACGCGCTGAATAGTGTCGCGGTAGAGCTGAATCTTCATGTTCTGCTTCGCCTTCGTCATATACGACCCGAAGAAGAGGCTGCGCCGCTCGTTGAGCAGTTCGTCGCGCAACGTCTCCTTCGCCGCCGCGATGTCGGCCGGTGACGCTTGCTGCTTTTCGAGCACCTTGATGATGGCGGTGCCGTTGTCGGTGGTGATGGGGTCGCTCACCGCGCCCTGAGGCAGCGAGAACGCCGCATCGATCACCGCCGGCGCCTGGCCAAGGTCGGGAATCGGCGAGTCGTGCGTCAGGAAATCCGTCGTCTGCACTTCGAGGACAGCCGCTTTGGCGGCTTTCTCGAAGTCGGCGGCGCTCTTCAACTTCGCGACCGCTTCCGCCGCCTTCTGCGCGGACATCTCGCGCGCCCGTTGACGAATCACGGTGTCGCGCACCTGATCCTTCACTTCGTCCAGCTTCGGAATGTAGGGGTCCTGTTTCCCGGTGACGGTCATGAACACGTAGCCGCGGCCGGTGCGCAAGGCGCCCGACATATCGCCCACGTTCATCTGGAACGCGCGTGAGGTGACTTCCGGCGCGGAGCCGAGGCCGAGCAGCGGTTCGTTTGGCGCGAAGAATCCGGTTTCTTCCACGGTCAGGCCGCGTGCCTTGGCGACGCGGTCGAGGTCGGCCGGCTTCTTGATGTCAGCTTCGAGCGCGGCGGCCATGTCCGTCGCCTGACGCGCAGCGCGTTCGTCCTGAAGCTGCTCGGTGAGTTGATCCTTCACGGCGGCCAACGGCGTGGTGATGCCCCCTTTTTTGTCGGTCACCTTGATGATGTGGTACCCGAACTGGGTCTTCACGAGGTCGCTGATTTCACCCGGCTTGAGCGCAAACGCCGCCGCGTCGAACTCAGGCACCATCCGGCCGCGGCCGAAGAAGTCGAGGTCGCCGCCGTTTTTCGCGTTCGAGTCGTCTTGCGAGTATTTCTTTGCCAGCGCGGCGAAGTCGGCGCCGGCTCGGGCCTGCTTCAGGATGTCCTCGGCCTGCGCCTTGACCGCGGCGTCGTCTTTGCCGTCGGTCTTGAGCAGGATGTGGCTCGCGCGAATCTGCTCGGGCGTCGAGTACTGCGCGGCGTTGTCGTTGTAGGCGCGTTCGAGATCCTGCTGGCTGATGGTGATCTTCTCGCGCATGGCGTCGACATCGATCAGCAGATACTGGATCTTCCGTTTTTCAGGAATCTTGAAGTCGCTCTGGTGCGCGTCGAAGTACGACGCGACGTCGGCGTCCGACGCGGTGACGTCCAGGCGATAGCTGTCGAGGTTGAAGGTGACGAGGGCCAGCTTCACCTTGTCGTTCCGGCGCCGGAACTCCTGTTCGAGCTCCTTATCCGAAATCGCCATCCACTCGGTGAGCGAGGTGCGCAGCTTGTCGGCGAGAATCGACCGGCGTACGCTTTCCTCGAAGTCGCTGACGCTCAGCGGGACCGGCTGCGACGCTAACACTTGCTGATAGCGCTGCGCGCCGATGAAGGCGCCGTTCTCCTGAAACGCGGGAATCGCGAAAATCCGCTGCGCGACTTCCTGATCGGTCACCTTGATGCCGAGACGTTCCGCTTCCGCGACCGCCGCGCGTTCGTCGATGAGCTGCGCGAGGATCTGTTGATCGATCCCGAGCTGCTTGAGCAGTTGCTCGTTCATCTGCGATCCGAGCTGCGTGCGGTACTGCTGCAGTTGCATCTGGTACAGCCGCCGGAATTCTTCGGAGCGGATCTCTTGTCCACCGACAACCGCGACCGCATCGCCGTTGGCGACGGCGCCCGTGCCGCGAAGGAAATCAGGAATGTAAAAAATTACGAAAGCCAGGACTACCAGCACAAGGCTCCACTTGAGCCAGTTCCGGTGCCGGCGCATCCGATCGAGCATGGTCATTTTCTTAGGGTCCTCGAAGCACACGATCCTATGCCATGCGCTCACGCCGCCGCAAGGTTTGAGCTTCGGCGGTGTGGTATATTTGCCGTTCCCAGAGTCACTTAGCGCAGTCGCGTCCGCGACGGCGCCAGTCTCGGAAATTTATTGTGTGCGTGCGTGAGGTCGAAGGCTTGCGATCGTTCTTCGTAGTCGCCGGGCTCTCCGCCGATGCATCACCCGGTCGCGGTAGTGCGCTAAGGAGTACACGCTGTTGAGCCTTCGTTCGATGCTCTCGTTGTTTTCAAGTGATTTGGCCATTGACCTCGGGACGGCCAACACGTGCGTCTACGCGCGCGGCAAAGGGATCGTGGTCAACGAACCCTCGATCGTCGCCATCAACAAACTGAACGGCCGTGTCGAGGCGGTCGGCAAGGACGCCAAAGATATGCTGGGACGCACCCCGGGCAATATCGTGGCGATTAAGCCGATGAAGGACGGCGTCATCGCGGACTTCGAAATCACCGAGAAGATGCTGACGTACTTCATCAAGAAGGCGCACAACAGAAACGTCTGGGTGCGCCCGCGCATCGTCATCGGCGTGCCGTCGGAGATTACGCAGGTCGAAAAGCGCGCCGTCAAGGACAGCGCGTATCGCGCGAAAGCGAGCGAGGTGTACCTCGTCGAAGAAGCGATGGCGGCGGCCATTGGCGCCGGCATGCCGATTACCGAACCATCCGGCAACATGATCGTCGACATCGGCGGCGGCACGACCGACATCGCCGTCATCTCGCTGGCGGGCATCGTGTACAGCAAGGCCGTGCGCGTGGCCGGCAACGAGATGGACGAGGCGATCATCCAGTACATCAAGAAGACGTACAACCTGCTCATCGGCGAGCGCACGGCGGAAGCGATCAAGATGGAAGTCGGGTCGGCGTTCCCGCTCGACGAGCCGCTGACGATGGAGATCAAGGGACGTCATCTGATTGAAGGTATCCCGAAGACGATCACCGTCTCCGACGAGGAAATCCGCACAGCGCTCTCCGAAACAGTCAACGTCATCGTCGATGCCGTGCGTGTGGCGCTCGAACGTACGCCGCCCGAACTGTCGGCCGACATCGTCGATCGCGGCATCGTGCTCACCGGCGGCGGCTCGCTGCTCAAGAACCTCGACAAGCGTCTGCGCGAGGAAACCGGCTTGCCGTTGGCGATGGCCGAGGACCCGTTGTCGTCCGTCGTGCTTGGCGCAGGGAAGATGCTGTCGGACTTCAATCTCCTTCGGAAAATTTCCATCGACTAGCCCGGCATGTCTCGACTCGGTCTGCGGTGAGAGAGCGGTCATTCGATGGCGTTGTCCCTGCCTCGCCTCCGTCCTGGATATCTGTTCCTCGTCGTGGTGCTCGCGCATGTCATCTTGATTTCGGCGCAGGTCAACGTCAGGAGCGGGGTGCCGGTGCTCGAAGCCGCGACGTTTGGATTTTTTTCCGAAGTACAGCGCGGCGCCTCGTCGATTGTTGACGGCGTCCGTAACCTCTGGGGCGGCTATGTGGCGCTGCGCTCCGTGCGAGCCGAGAACGAATCGCTCCGTCTTCAACTCGCCGACACGGAAGTCCAACTGCAGGAAGAACGCGCGCTCGCGCAACGCACGCGCGCGCTCGAACAGTTGCTCTCGCTGCGTGAGTCGTTTGGTTTCGAGACGATGGCCGCGCAGATCATCGCCGCTGGCGCGGCGCCGGATTTCCGCACCGTGACGATCGACCGTGGCAAGCAGGACGGTGTGGCGGCGGACATGGCGGTCATCACCGCGGGCGGCGTCGTCGGCCGCGTCATGGTGCCCGGCGAACGCGCGTCCAAAGTGCAACTGCTTGTCGATCACAACGCGGCGGCCGGAGCGCTTATCGAGCGGTCGCGCGCGCAAGGCGTGGTGGTGGGATATGCCGGCGATCTGCTGCGCATGGACTACGTTTCCGAGGTGTCCGATGTGGTGGTCGGCGACACGGTCGTGACGGCGGGGATCGACGGCATCTATCCCAAAGGGTTCGTCATCGGCCGGGTGGAATCGGTGGAGAAAAGCGGCGGCGCGTACCGCCAGATTCTCGTCAAACCGTCGGTGGATTTTTCGAGCATTGAAGATGTGCTCGTCGTCAAGACCGAACCGCCGGAGGACCCCAAGCGGTGAAAGCGCTGCGGCTGGGCGTCGGCATCGTCGTGGCCCTCGTCGTCCAGACGACATTGGCCCGGTATCTGGCTGGCGGACGGGTCGTCGTCGATTTCGTGCTGGTGGCGGTGATGTATGCGGCGCTGGCTGACGGTCCGTTGTCCGGGTTGTGGGCGGGGACGGTGGCTGGCCTCGTGCAAGATGCGCTCGGCAGCGGCGTGATCGGCATCGGTGGTCTTTCGAAAACCATCGTCGGGTTTCTCGCTGGCATCGTCGGCACGCAGTTCATCGTCGCGCAGTCGCCGTCGCGCTTCGTCGTGTTTTTCCTCGGGTCGCTGCTGCACTCGATCCTGTTCATGGGCCTCTATGTGCTGCTCGGTCTCAGGACCTTCGAGTGGTCGCCGTCGGGCGTGCTGGGGCAGGCGCTCGCGACCGCCGTCATCGGGACGCTGGTGTTTGCTCTCGGCGAATTCCTGCCCGGCGCCATCGAACGCCGACGCGCGGGACGGGGACCACGCCACTAAAACCCCTTGGGACGCCACTCCTTTAATGTGATGATTTGACGTGATGGTCGCCACTGAAGATCGACGCCGTGTGGGCAGCCGTTTGCAGATTTTGCAGACGCTGCTCTTCGTCGTGTTTGCGATCCTGGGACTCTGCTTCTGGGTGCTGCAGATCGTGCAGCACGAGAAGTTCGAGGAGATGGCCGAGAACAACCATCAGCGCACGCTTGCGTTACGCGCGCCGCGCGGCATCGTCTTCGATCGCGACATGCAGGTGCTGGTGGTCAACCGTCACTCGTACAGCATTTCCATCGACCGCGAGCACACCAAAGATCTCGACCACACGATTCAACTGCTGGCGGCTGCGCTGAAAGTGCCTGAAGCGAGCGTGCGCGAGATTGTCGATCGCCATCGCCGTGAACCTGCGTACCGCCCGATCACGATTCTTCAGGATGCCTCGCTCGCGCAGGTCGCGGCGGTCAGCGCGCGGCGGCTCGATACGGAACTGCAGGGCGTCGTCATCATGGAAGTGCCGACGCGGCAATATCCGGCGGAATCGATGGCGGCGCACCTGTTTGGCTACGTGGGCGAAGTCAGCGATCGCGATGTCGCTGACGGGGCGGCGAAGAGCGGCGACATCGTCGGACAATCGGGCATCGAGAAGATCTACAACCAACTGCTCATGGGCACCGATGGCGCGCGCCGCGTCGTCGTCAACAGCGTGGGACGCGAAATTCGCACGCTCGACGAAGAGAGTCCGGTGGAAGGCCGGCGCGTGCAGCTCACGATCGATCTCGATCTCCAGAAAGCGGTCGATGACGCGTTCAAGGCGACGCCGTTCAATGGCGCGGCGGTGATCCTGCAACCGAAGGATGGCGCGGTGCTCGCGCTGACGAGCCTGCCCGCGTACGATCCGAACGCGTTCGCGGCAGGCATCGATCGCGCGACGTGGGCGTCGCTCAACACCGACGAACTGCGTCCGTTGAGCGATCGCGCCATTCAAGGGCGGTACTCGCCCGGTTCGACGTTCAAGATGGCGGTCGCGCTCGCGGCGCTCGAAGAGGGGATCGTCACGCCGGATTTCAAGGTGTACTGCCCCGGGCACGCCAACTTCTATGGGCGCGAGTTCAAGTGCTCGGCGGCGGGCGGTCACGGCGCCATCGACATGCGGCACGCGATTGAAAAATCGTGTGACGTCTACTTCTACACCGTGGGCAACATGCTCGGCGTGGACAAGATCAACAAGTGGGCGACGCTCCTTGGCCTCGGCGTGAAGAGCGGAATCGATCTGCCAAATGAGGTACAAGGGCTCGTCCCCTCCACGGAGTGGAAGCGCGAGAAGCTGGGGCAGAAGTGGTACGCGGGCGAGACCATTTCAGTAGCGATCGGTCAGGGGCAGGTCTCGGTGACGCCAGTGTCGCTGGCGGTGTACATGGCGACGCTCGCCAACGGCGGCACGCGTGTCACGCCGCACCTGCTCAAGGCGATTGACGACGGGAACGGCTGGACCCCGGCGCCGACCCCGCCGCCACAGTCCACCATCGACATCGATCCGGAGAAGCTGCAAGCCATCCGTGATGGGATGTGGATGGTCGTCAACGGCGCGGGGACCGGCGGGACGGCGCGCATTGCCGGCCGCGACGTGTCGGGCAAGACCGGCACGGCGCAAGTCATCTCGAACACCGGCCGCGCGCAGGCGCGGACGACGAAGAATTTGCGCGATCACGGCTGGTTCGTGTTCTTCGCGCCACGCGACAACCCGCAGATCGCGGGCGTGGTCTTTGCCGAGCATGGGATTCATGGTGGCAATGCCGCGCGCATCGCGCATCACATCCTCGATACATTTTTTGCGAAACAGGACGGCCGCCCGTTGCCGCCGCCGCCGACGGATTTGCACCTCGATATGTCGGACCCGATGGCGCGTCGGCAAGGCACCGAAAGCGGCCGTGCCGAGTAGCGGAAGGTAGAATCCAGCACTCGTGTTCGAACGACGGCTTTACCATCATCTCGACTGGGCGCTCCTGATTGCGCTGCTCGCGCTCTGCGCGCTCGGCTCGACGACGATCTACAGCGCGACCTTCGATCCCAGCCACGGATCGTCGCATCGCTACATCGTCCAGCTCTACGCGATCGGTCTCGGACTGATGGCGATGCTGGTGACGGTGACGTTCGACTACCGCAATTTCACCGATAAGTCGCACCTCTTCTACATTGCGATGGTGGTCATCCTGCTGGCGGTGCTCATCCCGGGCATCGGGCACGAAGGCAAGGGGGCGCGCCGCTGGATCGATCTCGGGAGCTTCAATCTGCAGCCCTCCGAGTTTGCGAAGATTGGCGTCGCGCTCGTGCTCGCGAAATATTTTGGCGACAACCGCGGCGCGCCACAGCGCACCGATCTCCTCGTGGCGGCAGGGCTGACCTTGCTGCCCTTCTTGCTCATTGCCAGAGAACCCGATCTCGGCACGGCGGTGACGCTCTTGCCGATCTTTCTGGCGGTGGCCTATCTGGCCGGGATGCAGATGCGCATCCTCGGCATCATGCTGCTCGCGTGTGTCCTCGTGGCTCCGGTCGCGTGGAAGTTTGCGCTCAAGGATTATCAGAAATCGAGAATCGTGACGTTTATCGATCCGTCTCAGGATGCGAAGGGCGCTGGCTACCAGCAGATCCAGGCGCGCATCACGGTCGGATCGGGCGGGTTGTCGGGAAAGGGATTCAAGCAGGGAACCCAGGGCCAACTGCGGTTCCTGCCCGAAGTGGACAACGACTTTATTTTCTCGGTGCTGGCCGAGGAACAAGGGTTTGCCGGCGTCCTGGTGGCGCTCGGTTTATATCTATTCGTGATTCTGCGCTCGATCGAGGCGGCCCGCTTGGCCAAGGATCGCCTCGGCTCGTATCTCGTGATTGGTGTCTTAGCCAGCTTTACCTTTCAGGTGGTCTACAACATCACCATGTCGGCAGGCCTCGCGCCCGTGAAAGGGCTGACGCTGCCGCTCATGAGTTACGGGGGCTCGTCGATGATCGCCACGCTCGCGGCATTCGGGCTGGTGCTCAACGTGCGGATGCGCAGATTCACGAACTAATTGACGGGCGCGCGCGCCCGGAGGGAGTTCGCGAATGAACAAGGAGATGATCGTCTCCACCAACAGCCACGAAACGATGGTGGCGATTCTCGAAGACGACCAGGTGTCGGAAGTCTTCGTGGAGCGCGAGCGATCGCGCGGCGTCGTCGGTAACGTCTACAAGGGCCGGGTCTCGAAAGTTCTTCCCGGCATGCAATCGTCCTTCATCGACATCGGTCTCGAACGCGACGGGTTTCTCTACGTCGGTGAAGTCATCGACACGATGATGGAGTTCGAGAAACTCTCTGGCGACGATGACGACAAGCCGGAGGGGGCGCCGCGCGAATCGCGCGAGGCGCGGGAAGCGCGTCAGCAACTCAAGATCGAGGAACTGCTCAAGGAAGGACAGGAAATTCTCGTGCAAGTCGTCAAGGAGCCGCTCGGCACGAAGGGGGCGCGGCTCACCTCGCACGTCACGATGCCGGGACGCTTCCTCGTCTTCATGCCGACGGTCGACCACGTTGGCGTGTCGCGCAAGATTGAATCGCGCGAAGAGCGGGCGCGTCTGCGCGGCATCGTCCGCGAGTTCCGCGAGTCGCACGGGTTCACCGGCGGCGTCATCATCCGCACCGCGGCCTCGGGACGGCCGAAGGAAGACATCGTCAGCGATCTCGAAGCGTTCCACGAGATCTGGACCGGCATCCGCCAGAAGATGGAATCGTCGCGCGCGCCGGCGATTGTGTACTGCGAGCAGAACGTCGTCGGCAAGCTGCTGCGCGATCTGCTCACCGACGATTTTCAGGCGATCCGGATCGATAACGCGCAGGAGTACCAGCGTGTCATCGATACGGTCGAACGTATCCTGCCCGGGCTTGCCTCGAAGGTGAAGCTCTACACCAAGCCGTACCCGATCTTCGAGGAGTACGGCGTGCAGACCGAAATTGACAAGGCGCTCAAGAGCAAGGTGTGGCTGAAGTCGGGCGGATCGATTGTGATCAACCAGACCGAAGCGCTGGTGGCGATCGATGTCAACACCGGCCGCTACGTCGGTAAAAAATCCGCCGGACGTCTCGAAGACACCATCGTCAAGACGAACCTCGAAGCGGTGAAGGAGATTGTGCGCCAGATCCGGTTGCGCGATCTGGGCGGCATCATCGTGCTCGACTTCATCGACATGGAGGAGAAGAAGAACCGGCAGAAGGTGCTGCAGGCGGTGGAACTGGAGCTAAAGAAAGATCGCTCGCCGTCCAAGGCGCTGCAAGTGTCGGACTTCGGCCTCATCATCATCACGCGCAAGCGCGTGAAGCAAAGCCTCGAACGGGTGATGACGGAGCCGTGCCCGTACTGTTCCGGCACCGGCGTGATCAAGTCGACCGCGACGATCTGCTACGAGATTTTGAGCGAGGTGAAGAAGGTCAGCTCGGATTTGAACGGCTACCGTTTGCTGCTGCGCGTCAACCCCGAGATCGCCCGCGCGTTCACGGAAGAGGAATCAGGCGTGCTGCGCGATTTGCGAACGACGCTCGGGAAAGAAGTGACGATCAAGCCCGACGTGCAGTTGCACCACGAGCAGTTCGACGTGATGGCCGTGTAGCGCCGCGCGTGGATGTCGTTGGCGGTGGTGACGACGGCTTCGGCGCTGAAGATTTCCAGCCGAAGGTCTTGACGTCCACGCGCGTGCCGCGGACGAGGACGCCTTCAGCCATCAGCAGCGCTCGCTTGAGCCCTTCGTTGCCGCCGTAGCCGCCAAGCTGTCCGCCAGCGGCAATCACGCGGTGGCAAGGGACATCGGGACGGTTGCAGCCGGTCATGATGTTGCCGACCGCACGCGCCGCGCCGTCGCGTCCCGCGGCGGCGGCGACCTCGCCGTAGGTGGCGACGCGGCCCACAGGAATCCGTCGCACGACAGTCAGCACGCGATGCGCGAACTCGGTCCTGTACTGCTTCATCGCTGTGGCGCGGTGGCGTCTGGCGCTGCACCGACCGCGCTCCCGAGCACATGGCCGGTTGCCGACGGCAGCGTGACGCCGATGAGCGAGGCGAGCGTCGGCGCGATGTCTGCCGGTGTCGCGGCGTCGTTGTAGGTGCCGGCCTTGATGCCCGCGCCGTAGAACAGCACCGGAACGTGCTGATCGTCCGGGTTGGCGCTGCCGTGGGTCGTGCCGGTGGCGGCGGACATCCATCCCGGTTTGAGCGCGATGACGAGATCGCCGCTCCGTCCCGGCACGTAGCTGAGCGCCGCGGCGCGTTTCAGCGGGTCCGTGTCGGTGCGCGCATCTTGCAACTCCTCGGCGCGGAACACCTGCGCCACGCCCGGTTGTTCGGCAATCGACTTCAATACAGCGTCGAGCATCCGTGGGTTGCGCAGAAGCTCGGCGTACTTCTGTGGATGGAAGTAGATGTCGTTGTAGTTGACGCGGGCGACAAATGCGCCATTGCCAGTCATGTCGGCGGCGATCGTATTGACGGTCAGCGCCAGACGTGCGGCATCGAAGCGTCCGCCCTCTGCGCCACGGCTCTCTAACTGCTCGGGAATTTCCGTGACACCGTGGTCCGCGCTGAGCGCGACGACATAGTGGTCCGCGCCGACCAGCGCATCGAGGCGATCGAGGAGCGCGCCGATCGTGCGATCGAGGCGCGCGTAGACGTCCTGGACTTCTTGACTGTTTGGACCAAAGGCGTGTCCGACGAGATCGGGCGTGGAAAAACTCACCGCGAGCAGATCGGGGACGTTGCCTTTTCCGAGCGACATCGATTCCACGAGCCCCGCGGCCATCTGGCCAAGATACGCATCCGCGAATGGGCTTTCTTCCCACTGTTGGTAGAACGCGGGATCGGGCCGGCCGGTGTCCCCTCCGCGAAGCGGATGCGGAAACGTGCTTCCCCATCCAGCGGGAGGCGCTTCGCCCAGACCCGCGTCAAGATGCAGATACCGCTCGATCGGCAGCAGACGTTCCCAGACCTTGGCGTAGTCGGTCTCGACCGGATGCGCGGTCACATACGCATCGACTTGAGGCACGGGCGCTTGCGTGTACGCGCTCGACGTCTGCCAGGCCTCGCCACTTTCCGAGAGCCAGGACACGGCATTGCCACTGTGCCCGGCGAGCATGATCGCGCTGCGCGCTTTGAGCGACAACGAGACGACGCGTGAGTGCTGCTCTCGTCGCATCTCATCGCCGAGCGTCGGAATCTTCAGCGCGGCCGCGCTGTCGTTGCCGCTGCCGGTGCGTCCGGCATAGCCGATGGGGTTCGCCTGTGGATCAGCGGTGCATGGCACCACTTGCTGCTCGTTGCGGTCGTACCAGGTGTTCTGCGCAATGCCGTGTACGAACGGCAGCGCGCCGGTGCCGATCGTCGCGTGGCCGACGCAGGTGACCGTCGAGAGGTACGGATAGGCGGCGCGTGGAAAGCGCGCGCCCTTGGTGACGAGCCGCTTCAGTCCACCCGTCCAGTCCTGCTCGAATCGATCGATGTAGTCGGCGCGCATTTGGTCGACCACGAGGAGCACCACCAGGCGTGGAGGTTCGGTATTGCGAGCGCAGGAAGTGAAGAGCGCGGCGCTGGTGAGCGCGAGAAGACAGGCAGCAAGTGTACGAAGACGCATCAGGACAACTTTAAAGCAACAGCATGAGGGGGATGTAACGAACGGTTCAGCATGTCCACGAAGTGGCGGAGCAGATGCGGATCGAACGTACACGCGTCGGCGTCGTTCATGATGTCGTGGACATCGAGCGTGTCCAGCCCCTCGCGATACGGACGGTTCGCGCGAAGGGCGTCGAAGACATCCGCGACGACCACCATGGAGGTGCAGACGTTGAGACGCCGCGGTTCGAGGCCGGTGGGGTAGCCGCTTCCGTCTTGACGAAGGTGATGCTCGAAGGCGACGCGCGCGGCGAGCGGCGGCATACCGGGCGTCGTGCGCAGAATCTGTTCGCCGTCGAGCACATGCCGCTGCATGATGGCCACTTCGTCCGGGTCCAGCCGTCCCGGTTTGTCGAGAATGGCTCTTGGCGTTCGTGTCTTGCCGATGTCGTGGAGCAGCGCGGCGATGCCGAAATCGACGAGCAACGGGCCGCCGATGCCGAAGGCATCCGCTTGGAGCAGCGTCAGCGCCGCGACGTTGACCATGTGATCGTCGTTGCGCGCGTGTGTGTGCTGGTGCGAGGCGAGCGCCATGAGCGTGGCGCGATCGGCCGACATGATGGCGATGAGCTCGGAGACCAGACGTCGTGCGGCTTGCGGGTGCGGATGTTCGCCAGCGATGACCTCGGTCCACATGACATGGGCCGCGTGCATGACGGCGCTGTACGCGTCGCGCGCGGCGGTTCGTCCGCTCATCCAGTGAATTATCCCTTAGTTCCGCTATACTGCCGACCTAGTGCGCGCCGTCGACATCATCACGAGCAAGCGCGACGGTGGTGTCCTCGACCGCGCCGCCATTGCCGCCTTTGTCAGCGGCGTCACCTCGGGCGCCTGGCCGGATTATCAAGCGTCGGCGTTGCTCATGGCTATCTTGCTGCGCGGCATGACCGCCGAGGAAACGGCCGCGCTGACAACGGCGATTGTCGATTCAGGCATCCGCGTTGATCTCGGTCACATTCCTGGCATCAAGGTCGACAAACACAGCACGGGCGGCGTCGGCGACAAGACGTCGCTGATTCTGGCGCCGCTCGTTGCCGCGTGCGGCGTTCCGGTGCCGATGATGTCGGGACGCGGTCTCGGACACACCGGCGGCACGCTCGACAAGCTGGAATCCATTCCCGGTTTTCGCGTCGGCCTGTCGCTTGACGAGATGCAACGCGCGCTCGCGCGTGTCGGCTGCGCGATGATCGGACAGACGAAGGACATCGCGCCTGCCGACAAGAAACTCTACGCGCTCCGCGATGTGACGGGGACGGTGGAGAGCATTCCGCTCATCAGCGCGTCGATCATGAGCAAGAAGATCGCCGAAGGGATCGACGCGCTCGTGCTCGACGTGAAGACCGGCAGCGGCGCGTTCATGAAAACCGACGCCGATTCGCGCCGGTTGGCCGAGTCGCTTGTGGCGATCGGCAACGCCTCCGGCGTCAAGACCGAAGCGATCATCACCAGGATGGAGACGCCGCTTGGCGAAGCGGTTGGCAATGCGCTCGAAGTGATTGAGTGCATCGAAGTCCTGAAGGGGCGCGGTCCGGCCGACGTAATTGACGTCTCGCTCGAACTGGCCGCGCGGATGCTGGTGCTTGGCGGCGTTGCCGCCGATCGCGCCGCGGCGTTTGCCATGTGCCGCGCGACGCTCGCCTCTGGCGCCGCGCTCGATCGGTTCGCTCGCATCATCGAACAGCAAGGCGGCGATCCTCGCATCGTCGACGACTACAGCCGCATGCCATCGGTGGCGCAGAGCGTGTCGATGCGCGCTCCACGCGCGGGATTCCTCACGCGCGTCGACGCCGAACTTATTGGCCGCGCATCCGTCGCGCTCGGCGCTGGACGTAACCGCGTCGAGGATACGGTCGATCCGGCCGTCGGCATTCTGGTGCGGCGCAAGCCGGGCGATGAAATCCGTCAGGGCGAGACGGTGCTCGAACTGTTTTATCGTGACGACACCGCGCTTCAGGCGGCGCGTCCGCTCGCCGAGCGAGCGATTGTCATTGGCGACGCGCCGTTTGCGTCTCGTCCGATGGTGTTGGGAGAGGTGCACTGATGTGGGGCTTTCTGCAGCCGGTCGTGGGCGCGTTCGTCATTCTGCTCATCGGCTATCTGTGTTCGACCAATCGGCGCGCCATCAACTGGCCGACGATCGCCTGGGGGCTCGGCCTGCAAGTCGTGTTCGCGTTCGTCGTGCTCAAGACCTCACTTGGACAAGTCGTGTTCGAGACCGTCGGCGGATACATCACGCGGCTGCTCGGGTTTGCGGGCGTCGGCGCGGCGTTTGTCTTTGGTCCGCTGGGTGATTCGAGCGTCTGGGGACGGACGATGACCGGCGCGATCGGTCCCGACGGCGCGCAGTACGCGGTGATCTTCGCGTTTCAGGTGTTGCCGACGATCATCTTCATCGCCGCGCTCTTCGCGATCCTCTACTACTTCGGGATCATGCAGGTCGTCGTGCGTCTCTTCGCGGTCGTGATGCACCGCGTGATGCGCGTGAGCGGCGCGGAATCGCTCAACGTCGCCGCCAGCATCTTCATGGGGCAGACCGAAGCGCCGCTGACGATCCGTCCGTATCTCCCGCGCATGACGCAGTCGGAGTTGATGACGGTGATGACGTCGGGCATGGCGCACATCTCCGGCGGCATCATGGCGGCCTACATCGCGTTTGGCATCGAGGCGCGGCACCTGCTGACGGCGGTGATCATGACCGCGCCCGGCACGATCATGATGGCCAAGCTGCTCGTGCCTGAAACCGAATCGCCAGAGACGATGGGGACGGTGAAGCTGGAGGTCGAGCGCACCGATGTGAACGTCATCGACGCCGCGGGACGTGGCACACACGAAGGGTTGCACCTGGCGCTGAATGTTGGCGCGATGCTGATTTCGTTTCTGGCGCTCATCGCGCTCGTCAATGCCATCCTCGGCTACATTCCGCTGGGCGGCGCGCCGCTCAGCCTCGAACGGATCTTCGGATGGGTCTTTGCGCCCGTGGCGTGGGCGATGGGGGTGCCGTGGCACGACGCGCCGACGATTGGCAATCTGCTTGGGACGCGCATGGCGCTCAACGAGTTTGTCGCCTACTCGAAGCTCGGTCCGCTCAAGGCGACGCTCGATCCGAAGTCGTTCACCATTGCGACGTTCGCGTTGTGCGGCTTTGCCAACTTCAGCTCGATCGGCATGCAGATTGGCGGCATCGGCGGTCTGGCGCCGAATCGTCGCGGTGATCTCGCGCGGCTTGGCCTGCGCGCGATGTTTGCCGGGACGCTGGCGAATTTCATGACGGCGACGATTGCGGGGTTTCTGCTGGGATGACGTACTACGATCGTGTGCTCGAAGCGGCGAACGCGGTGCGCAAGATGACTGGCAGCGCCACGCCAGAGATCGCGCTCGTCCTCGGTTCCGGTCTGGGCGGGTTTGCCAGCACGCTCGAGGACGCCCGCTCAATCCGCTACAGCGAGTTGCCGCACTGGCCGCAGTCCTCGGTCATTGGTCACGAAGGACGTGTCGTCGTCGGCACGGTGGGCGGCAAGCGTCTGGTCACGCTCTCCGGACGCTGCCACGCCTACGAAGGACATCCGCTGGCGACCGTGACCTTTGCGACGCGGGTGCTCGGCGTGCTCGGCGTCAAGACGTTCATCCTGACCAATGCCGCCGGTGGCATCAATACGTCGCTCAGTCAGGGCGCGTTGATGGTGATTGACGATCACATCAACCTGACCGGCGACAACCCGCTCGTCGGCGCGAACGACGAGCGCTTCGGCGTGCGGTTCCCGGACATGACCGAGGTCTACTCATTGCGGCTGCGTCAACTGGCGGACGCCGCGGCGGCGGCGCTGGGGGTGCCGTTATCGCATGGCATCTACGCGGGGCTGCTCGGGCCGAGTTACGAAACGCCTGCGGAAATCCGGTATCTGCGTGCGATTGGCGGCGACGCGGTGGGCATGTCGACGGTCGCCGAAGCGATCGTCGCGCGGCACATGGGGATGGAGGTGCTCGGCCTCTCGTGCATCACCAACATGGCCGCGGGCATCTTGCCGCAGCCGCTCGATCACAACGAGGTGATGGAAACGGCGCACCGCGTACGCGGACGGTTCGTCGCGTTGCTGGGGGCGATTCTTGACCGCCTCTAGTCGGCTGATTGACGCGGCGCGGCAGGCGCGCGCGCACGCGGTGGCAAGCTTCTCCGGATTCAAGGTCGGGGCGGCGCTTGAAACATCGACCGGCGAGATCGTGACCGGTTGCAACATCGAGAACGCAACCTACGGGTTGACGATCTGCGCCGAGCGCGTCGCGATGTTCAAGGCGCTCTCGGACGGGCATCACCACTTCACGCGTGTGGCGATCGTGGCCGATACCGTCGCGCCGACGCCGCCGTGCGGCGCCTGCCGTCAAATTCTCTGGGAGTTTGGCGGCGACCTCGAGGTGGTGCTGGCCAACCTGACCGGCACGACCGGAATCCATCGCCTGAAGGATCTGCTGCCGCTCCCCTTCGACGCGCGGCTGCTTTGACGCGCATAAGGACCTGAATGTTACCGACGATTGCTCGTGATGCTGACGAAGTGGTGATGATCGACCAGCGCAAATTGCCCGCGCAGGAAATCTACGTGCGGTGCCGGACGGCGGCGGACGTGGCACGAGCCATCAAGACGATGGTGATTCGTGGCGCTCCGGCGATTGGTGTCGCGGCGGCGATGGGCATTGCGCTGGGGATGCGGCGCTGCGCCGCGACGGGCACGCAGAAGTTCGCGGCCGAGTTCTACAAGGTCTGCGAGATGATGGCGGCGACGCGCCCCACCGCGGTCAATCTGTTCTGGGCCATCGAGCGGATGAAGCGCGTGTTTGCGGCCGCCGCGGAGCGCGGTGAATCGGTTGAACAGATTAAAGACTGTCTCGATCGCGAAGCGCAGATCGTTCACGACGAAGACGTGGCCAGTTGCCGCGCCATGGGCGCGTTTGGCGCCGCCGTGGTGCCGGACGGCGCGCGCATCCTGACGCACTGCAACGCGGGCGCGCTGGCCACGGCGGGATACGGCACGGCGCTCGGCGTCATTCGTGGCGCGGTCGACGCCGGGAAGCGGGTGGCGGTGTTCGCGGACGAAACGCGTCCCTTCCTGCAGGGCGCGCGGCTCACGGCGTGGGAGTTGACGCGCGACGGCATCGACACGACGGTCATCACCGACAACATGGCCGGCGCGTTGATGCGTC
>JAISPN010000235.1 GCA_031274845.1 Acidobacteriaceae bacterium | reverse complement strand
GTTGGCGCTGGCATTATCGGGTGCGCGCTCGCCTACGAGCTCGCCCGCCGAGGCGCTTCCGTCGACGTGGTTGACGATCGGCCCGCCGGTATGGGCGCCACGCAGGCCGCGGCCGGGATGCTGGCGCCCTTCAACGAAGCGCGAGACGGCGGGCCGTTGCTCGACCTCACCGCGCGCGGTCTCGACACCTACGACGATTTCATCGCGCACGTCGCCGCCGACAGCGGTCAGCCGATTGCGTATCAACGCGCCGGCACGCTCGACGTCGCGCTCAGCGAGCAGGGGTTCTCGGAGCTGGCCGAGACACATCACGCGTTGACGGCTCGCGGGATCGAATCACACCTGCTCGATGCCGCGCAGGTACGATCGGCCGAACCACTCGTTGCCACACAGGCGATCGGCGGCCTCTTCGTTCCGCGCCACGGCGCTGTCTCGCCGGTCGATCTCTCGCGCGCGCTCGTGGCCGCGGCTCGCCGTCATGGCGCGCAACTGCTCGAACAAGGTCGCGCGCGCCGCATCTCGCGTTCAACCTCCTCGCTGATTGTTGAAACCGATCGCGGCTCGCTCTCGGGGCATCGTGTCATCGTCGCGGCGGGATCGTGGGCCGGACAGATCGACATCGACGGCGCCGCGCGCGTGCCGGTCGCGCCGATTCGAGGACAACTCTTGCAGGTGGCGGCGAGTGCGCCGGTGCCGTCCCGCGTGCTTTGGAGCGAGCGGTGTTACGTCGTGCCGTGGAGCGGATCGTCGTTGCTGGTCGGCGCGACGGTCGAGGATGTCGGCTTCGATGAACGTCCGACGGTGGAGGGGGTGCAGTCGCTGCTCGCCGCGGTCACCGAACTGCTGCCAGAGACGCGCACGGCGCCGTTTGTGGAAGCCCGCGTCGGCTTGCGGCCAGTCACACCCGACGGCCTGCCGATCATCGGACCATCAGACGTGATGCCTGGGCTGAGCTATGCAACGGGCCACTACCGCAACGGCATCCTGCTCGCGCCACTCACCGCGCACCTTGTCGCCGATGCGCTGCTTGAAGGACGTGTCGATCCGATGCTGGCGATGACATCGCCGTCACGGTTCGAGCGGCTATAGCATCTGGTCATTGGGTCATTGCCATCTGGTGATTGAGCGAGTTTTTCTGTGAAAAGCCTGACGAGGTATACAGGCGGTTCCTGTGTGTTCCCTGATTTCAATCGCCAAACGATCAGACGATTCACTCACTGCGCGTATTTGCTTTGATGCTGGGGTGCGTCTCGTAGAAGATAAGCGCCTGTCCGTTTGCCCACGCCATGGTGGGCGTGAAGGTCCATCCGCCGTGCGCTTGTGCCAGCGTCTCCGGCGTGATGGCTCCCTGCGTGATCCCGGGGAAATGCCAGACCAGCTTCTGGAACCCTGGATGCCATTGGACCGTGCCGACCCGCTTCTTGTCGCGGGTGAACTCGGTGAAGAAATACGGCGTTCCCTTTTGCATCGCCACCTGGGTATTGGGCGAGCGGCGATACGTGGCGACCATCAGCCCATCGCCGAAGTCTGTGGTCAACGCGAGGGGACTTTCGTCCGAATCCTGCCGATCGTCGAACCGCTTGAAATATCCGGCACGCCAGACGCGCTCCGACGAGGGGACCTCATGGTCGCGGATGTCGTAGTGCGATTGAATCGCGATCCAGTCCAGTGTGACCGGGTATGGACTCGTGATCGGTGTCTGCGATGAATCGTCCGTCGTGTTGAGGTCGAGCGAGGCGCCAGACTGACGCGACAGAAAGGCCGTGCCTTGTCCAAGCAACTGTCCGGTGGTTCGCGCGGTCACCGTCACGGTGGCATTTCCGTTATCGGTGCGGGTGACGGTGACGATGCTGTCTTCGAAATCGGCGACGACGCGTTTCGCCCGCCGTTCCGTTTTGTAATACGTCTCGCCCCAGTTCCTGCCGTCGTTTGACGGGAGCGGACGCGGCGTGTACGACATCAGCGGTTGCGTCGCTGCCGCGCTCGTCTGCGGTTGCGCATGCGCGCATCCACCGAAGAACGCCGGGAGCATCATCGCCGCCACGATCCCGGTTATCAGCCGTGTCACGCGAATGTGTTGAGTCATCACCGACCTCCGTGTTGATTGCCCGGTGCCCGATGTGTGAACTAAATCTCTACGCGAACCTGCGATGCACGGTTTTTATGTCAACGGCTGCGACGGGTCGCGCGCGCGACGCGATCTGCAGTGAAACGCTAGCGGAGGGGGAAGATCTGTTCGAGGTCGTCGGCCGGCCGGGGAATGACGTGGACGCCGATGAGTTCGCCGACGCGGCGCGCGGCCGAGGCGCCGGCATCTGTGGCGGCCTTGACCGATCCGACATCGCCGCGAACGATCGCGGTCACCAGTCCCGCGTCGACTTTCTGCCAGCCGACAAAGACGACGTTCGCCGTCTTCACCATCGCATCCGCCGCTTCGATCATGCCGACGAGTCCGCGCGTCTCCACCATCCCGAGCGCGTCGCCGGTCTCTTGCTTATTCTTGTCCGCCATGGCGTTGCGTACTGTATCACGGACGGATTTGGTCATTGAGCGATCTGGTCATTGCCGAATCGGGGCATTGCACGCGGCAACGAGCCCGTCTCCGACATCAGTCAATGACCCAATGACCAGATGACGACATAGAATCTGGCCATGGTCGATTACGAAAAGTTGGGCGTGTTCTATGTAGGGCGACGGCTCGATCTCACGACGAAGCAGCCGAATGGCGATCTGGTGCTCTACGACTCGAAGGATCTCGTCACGCACGCGCTGTGCGTGGGGATGACCGGCAGCGGCAAAACCGGACTCGGCATCGCGCTCATCGAGGAAGCCGCCATCGACGGTATTCCGGTCATCGTCATCGATCCGAAAGGCGACCTGTCGAATCTTCTCCTGACGTTTCCGAATCTTCAGGGCACCGACTTCGAGCCGTGGGTGGATGCCGACGAGGCCGCGCGGGCCGGGAAGAGCGTGAGCGCGTTTGCGGCTGGTGAGGCGGAGCGATGGAATCGCGGGCTGAATGACTGGGGGCAGGACAAGGCGCGGATTCAGCGCGTGCGAGACGCAGCGGAGTTCACGATCTATACGCCGGGCAGCCGCGCCGGACGTCCGGTATCGGCGCTGACCTCCTTTGCGCGTCCGGTAGGAGAAGATCCTGAGGGGCTCCGCGAGCGCGTGCAGACGACGGTTTCGAGTTTGTTGGCGCTTGCGGGTGTGACTTCCGATCCGCTCACGGGACGCGAGCACATGTTGCTCTCGGCCATTGTGCAGGCGGCGTGGCAGGCGGGCGAGAGCCCCACGCTGGAGATGCTGATTCAGCGTATTCAGCACCCGCCGATGACGCGGATCGGCGTCCTCGATCTTGAGTCATTTTTCCCCGCGAAAGAGCGCTTCGCGTTGGTGATGGCCATCAACGCACTTGTGGCCTCGCCTGGATTCGAAGCCTGGACGGAGGGCGAGCCGATCGACATCGACGCGTTCTTGCGCACACCTGCCGGCAAGCCGCGCGTGTCGATTTTTTCCATCGCGCATCTCGACGAGGCGCAGCGGATGTTCTTCGTCTCGCTGTTGCTGAACGCGCTCGCCGGGTGGATGCGGACGCAGCGCGGAACGTCGAGTCTGCGCGCGATGTTGTACATGGACGAAATCTTCGGCTTCTTCCCGCCCGTGGCCGCGCCGCCGGCGAAGGCGCCGTTGCTCACCTTGCTGAAGCAAGGACGCGCCGCTGGCCTTGGCGTGGTGCTCGCCACGCAGAATCCGGCCGATCTTGATTACAAGGGTCTCGCCAATATCGGTACCTGGTGGCTGGGCCGCTTGCAGACCGAGCGCGATAAGGCGCGTCTGCTCGATGGTCTCGGGGGCGCCGGAGACACGGCGATCGATCGCGCGCAAGTCGATGGCTTGCTCTCCTCGCTTGGACGCCGCGTATTCGTGATGCGCAATGTGCACGAAGAGGGGCTGACGCTCTTCGAGACGCGCTGGACGCTGTCGTATCTGCGCGGTCCGCTCAATCGTGACGAGATTCGGCGGCTGACAGGCCCGGCGGGTTCCGTCGCGTCGGCCGCTCCTGTTGTCAGCCGTGATGCGCCGGCATCCGTTCCCGCCGCGTCCGAGACGCTGGCTGCGCCGCCAATTTCGCCAGACGTGCCCCAGTACTTCTCGCCCGATGCCTTTGCGGCAGGGGCTGGACCACTCAAGCCGTTTGTGTACGGGGCGGCGAATCTCCGAATCACGGATGCGAAGACAAAGGTAGACATCACACGCCTCGTGACGCTTGCCGTGCCGGTCGCGGCGCGCGGGGCGGTGGCCGTTGATTGGAACAATGCCGTGGCGGTCGATTGGGCGCCGGAGATGCTCGAGCGTGATGCCCCCGAGGGCGCGCGTTACGCGCCGCTGCCATCCGCGATGCTCAACGCAAAAAACTACACGGCCTGGAGCAAGCAGTTTCTGGTGCGCACCGCCGACGAGGTGATCGAGTTGATGAAGAGCCCGTCGACCGGAGACGTCTCGCGGCCCGACGAAAGCGAACGCGATTTTCGCGCGCGCTTGCAGCTCTCGGCGCGCGAAGCCCGCGATCGTCAGCTCGACGCGTTGCGCAAGCGGTTCGCGCCACGCATGGCCGCGCTCGACGAGAAGCTGCGCCGCGCGCAACAAGCGGTTGTTCGCGAGAGCGAACAGGTGTCCGGTCAGAAAGTGCAGACCGCGATTTCGATGGGCGCGACGATCTTTAGCGCGTTGTTTGGCCGGAAGGTGGTGAGTGCGAGCACGCTCGGACGGGCGACGACCGCGGCGCGCGGCGTTGGGCGCGTGATGAAGGAATCCGACGATGTCGGGCGCGCGAAAGAGAACGTCGAGGCGATCGCCGAGCAGCGGAAGCAGCTCGACGCGGACCTCGCGGCTGAAACCACCGCCATCGACGCGTCGACTGGCATTCTGTCCGAGACGTTTGAAACCATTGCCGTGCGCCCGAAGAAAACAGACGTCACCGTGAAGCTCGTGGCCCTCGTCTGGTCGCCAGACGCGCGCTAGTCACTCCGGCCGTTTTTCGAGCGTCGGTTTTTGGTTGTACTGCTGCGACTGTCCTTTGGGAATGCTGATCCACTGCCAGTCCTTCGTCGCAAGGATGCGCGCGAGCAGCACGATCTGGCCGACGTGCATTGCGACATGCGCCAGCGATCGGCTGAGCGCGGCGTGCACGGTGAGCGCTTGCCCGCGGATGGTGACGGTGCGCGCGAGATCGTCTTCGGTCAGGTTGCGTAACTCAGCGTTGAGCACGCGCCAGCCGGCCGTCCAGGTCTCGTCAACTTCGGCGCGGCTGTATGTCCCCTCGGCAAATTCATCGTCGCGATTGCGCCACGGCTTCTCGCCATCAGATGTGAGGAAGTTCGTGAACCGCGAGGTGAAGTTGCCGCTGATGTGGCGCACGAGCATGGCGACCGAGTTGCCATCGGGAGCCACTACACGGTTGAGCCCGTCACCTGAGACCTGCGCCAGCGCCCGCTCGCCGATTAGACGATACCGCTCGTACTCGTCGATGAAATCTTTCACGAACATAAGCACTCCTTCACCAGGTCGCAAGCTTCAGCGTGACGGTCTTGGTGTCGCCTTCCATCAGGTCCACGCGCGTGGCTACTCGGGCGGCGCGTTCGAGGAACTCAGGATCGAGCCAGCGTTGTTCGTCGATCTGCTCGGAGGCGGCGAGGGCGTAGCTGCCAGGGCGAAGCGACTGGATCGTGAACGGATTTCCGTCGCTCACGTGTAACAGCGCGCTTTGGTTTACGAGCACGGACCCCCACAGGCTGCGATCCGCGGGGAACGCGATGACTGTGTAGTTCGTGGCAGGCTGTCCGGTGCCGTCTATCGCCTGGCCGGACAGCGAGGGCGCGCGATTCGATAGCTCGATGTCGAGGTGGCCGCTCGTCTCGTTCCGCAACGTGAACCCATCGGTGACGTCGGCGCCGTTCAGGTGGACCGCGCGCACCATCCACCCCGCCGGCACGTTGTTGAGCCGCGCGATGACCGGCGTGTCTGGATAGACAGACAGTTGAAACGTCAGATCGTTGTTCACCGTCGCGGGCGATTGCTGATTTGGCATCGCGAGCGGACTGCCGGGCATGGCCGGACCAGCGATGACGCGAAGGTTGCGTGCTTGGAGCGTAGTGGCCGCGGACGCATCGACGATGAGCCGTCCATCGAGGGTGATGGGCGCGAGCGGTTGAAGCATGACTCCGCTCAGGTCTTCGCCGCTGACGATGATGGGCGCGACGGCGATTTCGGGTGGTCCATTGCGGCGTCCGCCCGGTCCGTTGCCGAGGTTGGCGCGCAGCAGGTAGCGTCCCGGCGGCAGGTTGTTGATGGAGAAGCTGCCGTCTGGCGCGACGGGACCACCGAAGGTGCCGACGCCGATCGCCATCATCCCTGTGTCTCCGGCTTCGATGGCGGCGACGTTGCCGCCGCGTCCAGAGCCCTGACTGTCGTAGACGTATCCCGACACGCGCGAGAGGCGCGTCGGCGTCAGCGAGACCGTGATGTCGGAGAGCGTTTCGCCCGCGCCAACCGTCAGCGACTGCGCTTCCGCGACCGAGGCCGCCGATGGATAGTAGGTGGGCGCGTAGCCGTCGCTTGCTTCCACGGGAGCCAGCGCTGACGCTGACGGGATGGCGACGTTCTGCGCGCGGACCTGCGTCGAGATGAAGTAGGTGCCGGGCGCGAGACCGAACAGACGGAACTCGCCGATGTCGTTGGTGAGCGATCCACGGCCGGATGGTTGCGCGCGTTTGCCGTTCGCGGTGTAGAGCAGGCGGATCGGCATCACGCTGGCGTCGGCGATCGGCTCGCCAAACTCGTCGAGCACGCGCCCGGTAATCACGCCGCCGCGCGGAAGCGTCAGGTCGATGCGATCCCTCGTCTGATGATCGCCAAGCGTGACCGGCTTGGCCTGCTCGAATGGCCGCGTCTGGCCGTACGACATATCGACGTAGCCCGATTTTGACGCCGTGACGGTGTAGGTGCCCGCTGGGAGCGTGGTGACTTGGTAGCGTCCGTCCGCGTCAGTGTTTGTCGCGCGCTGCACGCGGACGTCGCCCGTCGAGATCGCCCGCACGTAGGCGCGGCGGACGGGCGCGCCTGTCGTCGCATCGAGGAGCCGTCCTTGGATGATGGAGGTGCCGGTTGGTGGCGGCGGCTGATCGCGCTGCGGCTGTTGTCCCCCTTGTCCGCGCTGCGCGCCAAGGTGGACGGCCAGCATGCCGCTGACAAGCGCGGCCACGAGCGCGACGACGATCCGTGCCTCGCTCTTCATGAAAGTCCTCGCGTATGACGGTTGCGTTCGCGGTCCGCTGTTTAGTTCGCGTCCATGAACGGATAACGATAGTCGCGCGGCGGATGGAAATTTTCCTTGATCGTTCGCGCGCTCACCCACCGGACGAGATTTAGCGTCGACCCTGCTTTGTCGTTCGTGCCGGAGGCGCGTGCGCCGCCAAACGGCTGCTGACCGACAACGGCGCCGGTCGGCTTGTCGTTGATGTAGAAGTTTCCGGCCGCGTAGCGTAGCGCGGAGGTGGCCTCGATAATTGCCGCGCGATCTTGCGCGAAGATGCCGCCAGTGAGCGCATACGGCGACGTGCGGTCGATGAGCGTCAGCGTCTCGCGCCACCGCGCATCGTCGTAGACATACGCGCTCACGACCGGGCCGAAGATCTCTTCGGTCATCGTCTTGAATTGCGGATCGTTGGTGTGAATGAGCGTCGGACGGATGAAGAATCCGGTGCGCGCATCCGTCTCGCCTCCCGAGACAATCGTCGCGTGCTCGCGGGCGAAGTCGATGTAGCGGGAGATTTTGTCGAAGGCGCGGCGATCGATTACGGCGCCCATGAAGTTGCGGAAGTCACGGATGTCGCCCATCACGACTGACTCCATCATGCCGACGATTCGGTCGCGTACCGCGGGCCAGATCGAACGCGGCACATAGATGCGGCTGACCGCCGAACACTTCTGCCCCTGAAATTCGAATCCGCCGCGAACGATCGCGACGGCCAGCGCGTCGAGATCGGCGGATGGATGCGCAAGGATGAAGTCCTTGCCGCCAGTCTCGCCAACAAGACGCGGATACGACGCATACGACGAGACCGCCGCGCCGACGGTGGACCAGATCTGGTTGAAGACGGCCGTGCTGCCCGTGAAGTGCACGCCCGCGAGCGCGCGGTGCGCCAAGACAGCCTTCGAGATCTCAGCAGGGTCACCCGAGATCATGTTGACGACGCCGGGAGGAAACCCCGCCGCCTCGAACAGCTTCATCAGGTAGTGCGCCGAGAACATCGCCGTGTTCGCCGGTTTCCAGACGACCGTGTTGCCCATCAAGGCGGGCGCGGTGGGCAGGTTGGCGGCAATCGAGGTGAAGTTGAACGGCGTGACCGCGTAGACGAACCCTTCGAGCGCGCGGTACTCGAGCTGATTCCACATCGTGTGGTCGCTCGACGGCTGCTCCGAGAGCAGAGTTTCGGCAAAGTGCGCGTTGAAGCGGAAGAAGTCGATGAGTTCGCAGGCTGAGTCGATCTCGGCCTGCAAGACCGTCTTCGACTGTCCGAGCATCGTCGCGCCGTTGATGATGTCGCGCCACGACGTGCTGAGTAGCTCGGCGGCCTTGAGCAAGACCGCGACGCGATCCTCAAACGGCCAGGACGACCACTCGCGGTGCGCGTTAAGTGCCGCGTCGATCGCTTGCGTCACTTCCGCTGGGCCTGCATGGTGATGAACGCCAAGCACGCGCTCGTGCGCGTGCGGCATCACGACAGGCGTCGTTGTGCCCGTGCGGATCTCGTTGCCGCCAATCACGAGCGGGATGTCGATTGATTCCCCAGCCATGCGATCGAGCGTCGCCTGAATCGACGCGCGTTCTGGCGTGCCCGGCGCGTACGAACGCACCGGCTCGTTCGTCGGAGGAGGCACCGCGCGGCGTCCGTTGAAAGCGGCTGGTGATGACATCGGGAGCCGATGGTGAGTGCTGTTACCGTCCGGCTGCGGCTGTCGCGGCGGCTTGTGCCCGCTGCTGACGGGCGCGCGTCAAATGCGGCGTGATGCCGAGCAGGCGCTGCATGAGCATTAGTTGTCCGCGATGGTGCATCTCGTGCTCCTTGACGCCAATCAGCATCTCGAAGCGGCTCTTCGTGGCGGGAGTCGTTCCCGGCATCATCCGCACAGGCTCGGCGAGAAACGATTCCGGCAGCCCTTCGAGATACGTGGCGAACGTGTCCCCTTCCGACGTGAGCAACGCCAGCCGTTCCGCCTTCGTGCGCGGAATCGCCTCCAACTTGGCCGTTGCTTGAATCAGCTCCGGGAAGTTCACCTGTTGCAGATGGTTGATCCGGGATTGCTGGATGTGGGATTGCAGCCGGTGGGCGAACGCGATGTGCGCGAGCGTCTCCGCGACGGAACGTGAATCCGGGCTCGGACGGAAGTCGTAGCGCTCGGCCGGGATGTCCTCGGCAATCTGTATCGTGTTGGCGCGAACCGTCCTGAATGCCGCCGCCATCTCCTTCGCTCCGTAGTACGTCATCGCGACTCCTCCACAGTGGGAAACGGCTCATTGTATCGCCGAACGAATACAGTCAGTCTGCGCTACCGACTGTTGGGAGGATGACGCGTGAGAGGGCGTTGCAGGCGGTGACGGCGTAACGCCAAGGCTAACCGTCGGCGCAGCCGTCCGGATTGAACGCAATATCAGGCGCGTTCACAATTCACGCGCGTGGCTCCATAAATGATTCGCGCCAATTTCCTGATACCAGAAAGAAAAGCGGTTGCGGTAACTCTCGAACGGCTCTGCCAAAGGCTGACGCGGATCTTGGCTGAGTGAATAGGCCATGCCTTCGACAAACCAGGATGGTTTGAACAACAGGGAGACGACGCCGAGTTGTTGGCCTTGGAGCTGATGAATAAGCTCGTGCCGCACATAATACGGTTTCCATGCGTGCGGCCCGATGACGGTGCCGGCCGTGCCGACGGTGAGTGCCGAACGCGCTCCAAGACCAAATGAGCGTGCGCATGTTTCCGACGAACAGAAAATAACCTTCGGAGTGCCTTTGAGCGGAGACACCGTGCTGGAAACGAACGCGACGCTTTCCGTATAGAGAGACTCAGCGGTCGAGACGCTAGACGGATCTTCTACGCACACGCCAGATGCGGCGCAGTGCAAGCCGAGCAGCTCCGGGGCAATAACGCGGATGGGCTTGAATGCCGCCCAGGCTGCCGCCGGAGCCAGGAGAGCAAAGAGCACTGCCGCAATGGTAATTTTCGATGCCCGCATAAGTTTTCCTTAGTAGCCTAACGCCTGAATTAACCGGCGCGAGTTAGCGCGTCCTGGTTGAATGACCTGTTAGGCTGCATTGTTATCAGCGATGAAGCGCGGCCATTGATTGTAACCGATTTTTGGATCGTTAGACCGGAGCAATCGAATGAACGCAACTTCTTTGGCATTGATTTCCTGCCGAGTGGCGGCTTCTGCCTCCCAAAGAATCTCTCGACAGATAGTGAAGCTGCGGCGAGCCTCTCGGTCAAAGTCTTTAGCGATTAATTTGCTATCAGCGCTGCCAAAGTAATTGATGCTATCAGTGCGATCTTGGCCAACATAGATTTTCCCGTTCGGGTAGGTAACTTTGTAGATTACTACCATTGCGTGTACTCCAACGGTCTAACTACAGATTAGACGACTGTCCCGAGGGGGTGGGGTGCCGCCTGGTTCGCCGCTGTCGAGACGTTTAACGCGAGGGGAGCGGACGTGGTGATGGCGTGACATCGCGCGGTGTGGTGAAGAGCGCGTTGAACAGCAGGCGGAATGTGGCGAG
>JAISPN010000223.1 GCA_031274845.1 Acidobacteriaceae bacterium | reverse complement strand
GTCGCCACGACGTCTCACTCACGAGGAGATCCTGATTGCCCCGGCGATACTGGTTGATGAAGTGCGAGCCGTCCGCGTACACGATTGACGATTTGAAACGCGACAAGACAACGAGCTGGGAAGGCGTGCGGAACTTTCAGGCGCGGAATTTTCTCCGCGACGACATGCAGGTGGGTGACGGGGTGTTGTTCTACGCCTCGAACGCCGAGCCGTCCGGCGTGACTGGCCTTGCCGAAATCGTGCGGGCGGGTTATCCGGATCGCTTCGCGCTCAAGAAGGGGCACCGCTACTACGACGAGAAGAGCACGAAAGAGAACCCGATCTGGTACATGGTCGACATCGGCTACGTCGCGACGTTTCCCGCGATCGTGCCGCTCGAGATGCTCAAAGAGACGCCGGGGCTCGAGCAGATGATGGTGACGAAGAAAGGGAGCCGTCTTTCGATTCAGCCGGTCGCCGAATCCGAATACGACATCGTCGTTGCGCTGGGAAAGAAACGCCGGTAGTTACGGTTTCGCCGCGCGCGCTTCAGAGAGTCCGGCGCGGGCTGGTACGGAATCAGGTTCGAGCCACAACGCTTCAGCAAAATAATTAGCGGCGCGGTCGCGGTTGCCGGCGGCGAGTTCCAAGACGCCGAGATTGGTGTAGGCGGTGCTGTCGTGCGCGTTGAAGCGGAGCGAGGTCAGGAACTGCTGGCGCGCGAGAGTGGCGTCGCCGCGTTTGGTGTGCGCGGCGCCGAGCAGATCGTAAACCGCGGCATATGACGGATCCGCGGCGACCGCGTTGTTGCCGTCCGCGACCGCTTCATCAAGCTGTCCACCTAGCAGCGCGAGCGCGGCGCTGTAGTAGTGCGTGGCGGCTTTCGTTGGCGCGAGATGTTTGAGGTCGTCGACGATGGCGGCCAACTGCTCCGTGTTCGATGCGTCCGCGTAGAGTTCCGCCAGTTGTTCAAGTGGCGCTGATGTCGACGGCGCCAACGCGCGCGCGCGCGTGGCTTCCGCGATCGCATCTTCGCGTGCGCCGCTGGCCGCCATGAGACGCGACATCGCCACTGACGCCGCCGCCGATGGCGGGCGATTCTGCATGAACGCTTTCACCCACGCGAGTCCGTCGCTGGCGCGCCGGAGCACCAGCGCTGTCGTCACGAGACCGTCGAGCGCCGTCGTATCGCTGGCGTCTATCTGCAGCGCCTGGATGTAGTCATCGTAGGCCAGCGCGTCCACGTCTGACTTTGCGAGCATCGCGGCGCGGTTCCGCCACTCGGTGGCTCCCGCCTTTTCTTTCGCCGTGCGCACGGCGATGGGCGCCGTCTCCTCGTTGAAGAGTGATTCGATGGCGGAGCTGTTTCCTGCCGCGTCGGGCTGGCGAAGCTCTCGTGGCGCCGAGAATTCCAGCGTCATCCGGTCGTCGGAGTAAGGTTCCGCATTCGCGGTGTAGCGCGCGAGCTCTTGCGGTCCCGCCGCGTACAACGAGAGCAGCGAGAACGGATCGCGCACGGCGAGGCTGTCCAGATCCGCGGCCGCTTCTGCCGGCCATTCGTTGGCGATCTGCGAGATGCGATCTGCGAGCGGCGCATTCGATGCAATGAGCAGCACATCGTCGCCGCCGACGAGCCACGCGGTGCCTTCGGGAAAGACCGAGCGGAAGGTCGAGACGATCCGGCGGAGATCCGCGTCGCTGATGTTGTAGGTGTGCGCCCACTGGCACACGATGCCGTCAGGCGTCAGCCGTGCTTTGACGCCGGCGAAGAACTCCTCTGTGAAGAGCGCCGCCACGCCGGCAATCCAAGGATTCGACGGCTCCGAGATGATGACGTCGTATTTCTCGTCGGAGAGGAGCAGATGCGATCGACCATCGCCCACGATCATCCGCAGCCGCGGATCGCTTAGCGCGTGACGATTTTCGTTGACGAAGAATTGCGACGCTTCGACAACCTCCGGTGAGATTTCGATGACGTCAACGCGCTCGACTGGATGCTGAAGCGCCGCGCCCGCGGTTGCGCCGCTGCCGAGACCGACGATGGCGACTTTTTTGGCGGCGCGGTGGATGAGCAGCGGCAGGTGCGCGATCAGTTTCTGCGTGAGCATGTCGCGGCGGTTCGAGGCGTCAACCTTGCCGTCGACAGCGAGCGTGGTCGTGCCGGTGAGCCGCTTGACGGAGACCGTGGCCGCCGCGCCTTCGCGGTAGTAGAGCAGGTCGCCAGCCTTGAGCAGCGCTTCGCGATCGAGGCCGGGCGGCACGTCCGGCGCGTAGAGGTACACGCCGCTGGCGAGCAATTCGCGGTCCCACGCCGGTTGCAATAACAGCACCGCGCTGGCGATGACGATGCCGCCGACAGCGATGATGCGCGCGCGTGTTGGAAGCACCACATCCGACAGCACGATGAGCGCCGCGACGATGAAGCAGGCGGTGGCTATCGAGAGCGTGGGTTGAAGTCCGAGCCGCGGGATGAAGAAGAAGCCGGCGGCAAGCGATCCGGAGACGGCGCCCAGCGTGTTGATGGCGTAGACGCTGCCGAATCGTCGCGGGGCCGAGACGTTCGACGCGCCGCACAGCGCCAGCGCCAGCGGAAATGCCGCGCCAAGACAGGCGGAGGTTGGCAACACGAGCGATGTCGAGAGCCACGCCGTTTGCTGCACGAGCAGGTCGAAGAGATTCGGCGCGACCGTGAGCTCTTGCGCGACCGAGCGGGGGATATACCCCCCTGCGAGAACGGCCGTGATGGTGGTGGCGAGCGCGCCGAGCGTCAAGACGAGCGCGAGCCAGAATCCGGGACGCTCGCTTCGCCCAGCGATCCAGGTGCCGAGAGAGGAACCGAGCGCGGTGCCGGCGATGACGGCGGCCACTGCCGCGGAAAACGCGTAGATCGTTGGGCCGAGGACCAGCGCGAGGATGCGCGTCCAGGCGATCTCGTGCAGCAGCGCGCCAAATCCAGAGAGCGCAAGCACGCCGGCTGCAATGAAGCGCGGATCGAGCGAGTGCGTTTGCGCGGGACGTTCAGCGCTGACGGTTGTGTGCTTCGCGCTCCGTTTTTTTTGCGCATCGCCGCCAGCGTTTCGTGGCGCGGCATCATCGTCTTCGACAGGCTGCTCCGCGTCTCCATGGCTTCGGACGTACAGCACTAGCGCGCCAGCGGCCGCGCCGATGGAGGCGAGCACGCCGATGCGGATCGAGGCGGAGATGCCCAGCGACGGAATGAACACGAACCCGGCGAGGAGCGAACCTGTTGCCGCGCCGATGGTGTTTGCGGCGTACAACGTGCCGCTCGCGCGCGCGACGTTCCGCGCGGTCCGCGCGAACCAGCGGATCGCCATGGGAAAGGTTGCGCCAAGCGCCACCGCGGGCAACGTGATCATCACCAGGCAGGCGCCGAGCCGCAGGACCGGAAAGAGCGCGGAGGCGTCACCGTTCTGATAGGCGCTTCCGAGCAGCGGCGTGACCGCCACAAGCTCGAACGGCAGCGCCACGGCGAGACCAACGACGAGCAGTTCGAGTAGCGCGTATGCGCGGAGCGCGTGCCGTGGTGACAGACGTGAGGCGAGCGCGCCGCCGGCGCTCGCGCCAAGCGCGAGGCCGCCCATGAAGGCCGCGACGACCGTGCTTGCGGCTGCGGTCGTGTGGCCGATGTACTGCGTCAGCAGTCTGGTCCAGCAGACTTCGTAAATCAGTCCGGCGACGCCAGAGAGGGTGTAGACGAAAAGAAAGATCGAGGACACGAGAGCGCTCGCCGATCCCTCAGCGGACGGTCAGCGTTACGCGTGACACTGTCCGAGGTATTTGGACGTGGCGAGCCAGCGTGCATCCGGGTAGTACGCAAACACCAGCCCGGAGCCTTTGACGTGGTCGATGACTTCGTGCGCGATCCCTTCGCGCAGCGCGGGGCATCCCCAACTCCGGCCCAGCCGTCCTTGTTTCTTTGCAACCGTTTCGTTGACGTACGTGGCGCCGTGGATCACGATCGCGCGTTCCATGGCGTGATCGTTGAAGCCAGCGTCGAGTCCGTTGAGGCGCAGCGAGTAGCCGTTTTTGCCGTTATAGGTCTCGCCGGTCGAGAACAGGCCCAAGCTGGAGCGGTGCGAGTTGTCGTCGTTCGAGAAACGCGTCGGTAGATTCCCGCCGCTGCCTTCGCCGTGCGCGACGAGCTCGTTGTAGAGCAACTCGTGCGTCTGCAGATCGAAAACCCACATGCGTGCTTCTGTCGACGGACGCGAGTAGTCGATGACCGTCAGCGTCTGCGGTTCGGCGATGTCGCCAGACTGCACGGCGCACGACGCGGCGTTCAGCGCGAGTTCGAACACACGGGAGTCGAGCGAGCCGAGCGGCGTGTTGTTCCAGGCGTCGGCCGACAGCGTTAGTTCGGGAGATGTGGGATCGAGCGCGGTCTTCGTCGGCGCGGACGCCATGTCCGTTGACGCCTGTCCGGAGAGAGACAAACTTGCGACAAGACTCAGGCCGACGCCGAGGAGAGCGGTACGTAACACGTGGTGCAACAAGCCCATGTAGTGTATCGGCCCTCCGGGCCGTATGGCAATGTGAAGAATTGTGAGGCGAGGCCGCCGCTGTAGAATCGGACCTCGTTCTGGCGTTCGGACGGAGATGTTCGAGAGGAGATACCGTGCAGAGAAGATCCGCGTGTCTGATGGCGGTGGCTGCCGCCGCGCTCCTGTCGCGGTCCACGGCGACGGTGACGGCCGACGACAGCGATCGCGTGCTGACGATCGATCACTACGTCCGCGTGACATCGACGGTGCCGGCGATGGCCGGGCAACCGGCGCAGGTCTACGTGCGTGAACGCGTGCAGGCGGGGCCGATGCTGAGAACCGGCTTGTCCGGCGACCGCGTGGTGCTGTTCGTCCACGGCGCCGGCACGCCGGCGGAAGTCTCGTTCGATGTGCCGTATCAGGATTACAGCTGGATGGAATTTCTGGCGCGCGCCGGCTTCGACGTCTTCGCGATGGACACCACCGGTTACGGACGGTCGACGCGTCCTGCGCCGATGAACGATCCGTGCAACCTTGCGAAAGATCGGCAAGCCGGCTTCGTCGTGGCGCCGTGTCCGCCGAGCTATCCGCATCAATTGACGACGATCCAGTCGGATTGGAATGACATTGGCGCGGCGATCGATTACGTGCGCGCGTTGCGGCACGTGGACAAAGTCAGCCTTGTCGCCTGGTCGCTGGGAGGACCACGCGCGGGCGGGTACGCGGGGCAGCATCCAGACAAGGTGTCGAAGCTGGTGCTGCTCGCGCCGGCCTACAACCGCAACACGCCAGCGACCGCGCCAACGCTGCCGGCGGACGGCGTGTCGATGAACACGCAGTCGCGGCCGGAATTCGTGACGAACTGGGATCGTCAGGTGGGCTGCGCGGATCAGTACGATCAGGCGACGAGCCATGCCGTGTGGCAATCGATGCTCGATTCCGATCCGGTGGGATCGACGTGGAGCACCGGTGTGCGCCGCGCGCCGAACACCACGGTCTGGGGGTGGACGCCGAAGCTCGCCGGCGCGACGTTGATTCCGACGCTGATGGTGTCTGGCGCGCACGACAAACAGGTGCCGCCCGCGCGCGTGCAGGATCTCTACGCGGATCTTGGCGCGACGGACAAGGTGTTTATCGATCTGGCCTGCTCGTCCCACAACGCGATGTGGGAGAAGAATCATCTGCTGCTGTTCCGCGCGTCGCTCGAGTGGTTGACGAGCGGCACGGTGAACGGTCAGAAGAGCGGATCGATCAAGATGGGCTACTGACGCCGCGCCCGCGGCTGACGCGGAGAAACGCGCAGAATCAGAATCGCGCGCGAGTTAGACGCGGCCGGCAAACTCTCTGGTTTCCGTGTTTACCCGGACGCGTTCGCCTTCCTTGACGAAGAGCGGCACGCGAATCTCGACGCCGGTTTCAAGCGTCGCCGCCTTGGTGACCGACCCGCTCGACGTATCGCCACGCACGGCCGGCTCGGTGTAGGTGACCGACAGCTCCACGTGTTGCGGCAATTGCAGGCCGATCGGATTGCCGTTGTACTTGCGGATGTCGACCGGCAGGTTGTCGATTAGGAAATCGCGATCCTCGCCGACGGTTTCAGCGCTGAGCTGAATGGTTTCGAACGTCCCCTGATCCATGAAGTGATACGCCTCGCCGTCCGTGTACATGAACGTCGCGGTGACTTCGTCGAGATCGGGCTCGCCGAATTTTTCGCCGGCCTTGAAGGTCCGGTCGAGCACGGCCCTGGTGAGCAGGTTCCGCATCTTTACCCGGACCAGTGTTTGCGCGCCGCGCGCCGTCGGCCGTGAGATTTCCACGTCGAGGCAGTGGTAGGGCGCGTTTTCGTACTCGAAGAACATTTTTCGTTTGATGTCGATCGCTTCAATCAGGCTGGCCATCGTTAGAATCCTACAACGGAGAGGGGCTCAACGGTGGCACGCTCTCGTGTGGGGAGGATGCATGACGATCAAGATGTGGAGAGGAACGTTCGCCGCGACGACGGTATTCGGCATGGCGCTGACGGCACTTCTTGCCGCGCAGGCGCCGGCAGGACGGCAGGGGGCGGCGCCCGCGCAGCCGCCGCGTCCCGGCCTGACGCTCTCGACGACCGCGTTTGCTGATGGCACGGCGATTCCGCTGAAGTACACGCAAGCCGGTGAGCAGGTCTCCCCGGCGCTCTCGTGGACCAATGTGCCGGAGGGGACGCAAAGCTTCGTGCTCAACATGCACGATCCCGAAGTGTCGAGAAATCGCACGGTCGACGATCAGGTGCACTGGTTCGTGTGGAACATCCCCGGGACGGCGACCGGATTGCCGGAAGGTGTGCCGGCTGGCGCGACGCGCCCCGACGGCAGCCAGCAAATCAGCGCGAGCGGTCCGAACTATCGCGGTCCTGGCGCGGGCGCGATCGGGCCGGTTCATCACTACACGTTCGAGCTGTACGCGCTCGACACGAAGATTGACGTATCGCCCGGCGCCGACGCGTGGGAGACGCGCGCGAAAGTGTTTCAGGCGATGAGCGGTCACATCCTCGGCAAGGCGGTGTACGTCGGGATGTTCAAGCGCCCGCAGTAAATCGTCCCGTCGAATCGCCCTCTCGTTTCGCGTTCCGTTACGGTGCGGGAGGTGATTGCGCCACGCGCGTGCCAGCAAAACCGGCACGCGCGAGGTCGTCCTGCGCGGCGCGCGCGGCATCACGCGTCTCAAACGGTCCCGCCATGACGCCGTACCAGCCTGTTGAATCAAACCGAAACGATGCCGGGTGGCCGAGTTTCTCGATCTGCGAGACGACTTCCGTGGCGCGCTGTTCCGTGCGGAACGAGGCGACCACCACCTGATAGTTGTCGGTCGTCGCCGTGGGCGGTGGCGGCGCTATGGTTGCTGGTGCGGTATGCGCGGGCTCGATGGGCGTCGCGGGTGATTCGTCTGGAGCGCTCGTTGTCGCTGGCGCTGGCGCGGGTTGTGAGACGTGCGGCGATTGCGCCTCGGGTGCGCCGGGAGATTGAAGCCACCACCACGTGCCCGTGACCGCGACGAGCGTCAGCAGCGCGGCGGTCGCGTAGAGTTTCCAGACGTTGTTGTGGGGCGCCGGTTCGTGGCGGTCGGGTTCCGGCATCCGCAGCGTGATGTGCCGGGCGACGCGCTCAGTGAACGCGTGCAGGTCGGGCTGTTGCAGCCGCGTGTCGAAATCGGGTTGACCAACCAGAACGATCTGCAGGAGCTTCGCCTGATCGATGTCGACGCTCGAGAGCAGCCGGAGCGCCTCGAAGATCCGCGGCGCGAGGCGTTGCGCGTTGTTGATCACGATGACGGCGTGCGCGTCGAGCGAGGCGAGCGAGCGTAGAAAGGTCTGTAGTGTGGCGACGAGCGTTTGCCGCGTCGCGTCGGTGAACGGTTGGCGGCGTGCGCGATTGGGATCGGTGATGAGGCCGAAGTCGAAAAGAACCCGGTAGAGCAGGTCCTCGTCGCTTGAGAGCGGATCGAGGATTACCGATTGAAAGATCCGCGGGTCGAATGTCTCCTGGAGCGCGCGGCACAGCGCGGTTTTCCCTGTGCCCGCTTCACCGGTGACGACGATGACCCCCTCGCGGTGACGGATGGCCGTCGTCACCTGCTCGAAGGCGCGCGAGTGGCGGCCGGCCATTAGTGTGAGCGGCGCATCGCGAGTAGACGGCTAGCGCCGTTTGCCGCGCAGTTCCGCTTCAGCGGCGAGCCAGTGCTTGAGGTCGTGCCCGTCCGCGAAACCGTCCGCTTCGTACAGCTCGTACGCGCGCTGGGCGATGTCACCTTGAGAGATCGTGATCGTCTGCGTGATCGTGACGGTGATTGGCTGAGCCGTGGCAGTGGCGTTCGATGCTGGCGCCGGGACTGCGATCTCGGCAGCGTCCGGCACGGCCGCCGCTTTCGAACGGCGTGGCCGGGGAGAGGTGCTTGGTTTTTTTGGTGTGCGTGTTCGTGGCTTCGTTTCCATAATAACGTCCGTGCGAGAGATCAAGTATCGATGAAGATTGTAACAACAGTTGCACTATTGGTTGTGGCGTGGGTGACGCTGCACGCCAGTGCGCTGTTTCAGTCTCAGGGGCCGCCGCGGATATCGCCGCAGCTCTCGGCGCAAGTATTGGCGCCGTCGCCATCCGAGATTGACGATGAATTCGTCGGTCCGTTTTCAAGCTGGGCGAACATCAAATCGACATACGGAGCCGTGGGCGACGGCGTGGCTGATGACACCGCGGCCTTCCAACGCGCGTTCAACGATCTTGGCCGGGAAGATCGATCGCCCACGCTCTTTGTTCCCGCAGGACGCTACCGCATCACGGAGACGCTCACGCTTGTCTCCCAGATCACGATTGCGATCGTGGGTGAGCATCCGGCGACCACCGCGCTTGTGTGGGACGGCGCGGATGGCGGCACGATGCTGGATCTGGACGGCGTCGCCTATTCCGCGCTGACGCGGTTTACGTTCGACGGTCAGTCGCGGGCGTCCGTTGCCATCGAGCAGTCATGGCGCAACGTCCGTCCGAACTTCGATACGGGCAACGCCTACACCGACCTTGTCCTTCAGAACGTCGAGTACGGCATCCACGGTGGCTTTCGCGGGTACGGGTTCGCGGAGACGACCATCGCGCGTGTGCGCTTTCTTCGGAATACGAAAGCCGGCGTGGCGCTCGGCAACTTCAACGCGCTCGATATCTGGGTGTGGCACTCAATCTTTGAAGACTGCGGGGTCGGCGTGACGAACGACCCTGGTGCTGGCAATTACCACGTCTACGACAACGTATTCACCCATTCGATTGTTGCAGACATGGCGATGCAGAACACCGGAGGCTTTGCGGCGCGCGGCAATGTGTCGGTCGGGTCGAAAGCCTTTTTCGTCTCTGGCGCGGCGATGAATCACCCCGCCGCCGTCGTGTTGCAGGGCAACACCGTGATTGACTTCGAGGACAACGCCGCCGTCCGTGTATCCAATCAGGGGCCGGGTATTCTGCTCGACAACACGTTTCGCAGCCGCGAAGGCGCGTCGTCGCCTGTTGTGTCGTGGCGCAGTTTCATCGACGCGGACCTTGTGAGCATCGGGAACACCTTCACGGTGCCGACGGCGCTTTTCAACAACGGCAGGCTGCTCACGTTCGACGACACGACGACATCGCGCGCGCGTATTTCCTGGTCGATGCCGCGTCTCCCCGGCGTCCGTCCGGCGGTGCCGCGTGATGTGATTGACGTGCCGGCGGGCGCGACCGCTGACGTGATTCAGGCGGCGCTCAACAGTGCGGCGGCCAGTCATGGAACCCGGCCAGTGGTGCACTTGCCGTACGGCCGTTACGCGATCGATCGGACGCTCACCCTGCCGTCGAGTGATCTTCAACTCGTCGGCGATGGCGCCCGCACGCTGCTCGATTGGAGTGGAACCGGCCGTGGACCAGTCATCCGGATTGCTGGCCCGACACGCGCGACGTTGCGCGATCTCACGGTGCGCGGCGATGGACGCGCGGACGGCATCGTGACGGCGGATATCGATCGTCCAGACTCTCGCATTTATCTCGAAGGGACGCAGTTGACGGGGCCTCGCGAGCACAACCTTGCGATAAACGGCTTGCGAAACACGATCGTGCACGTCGTCGACAGCGGTCATAGTGGCGCCAATCACGCCGCGTCTGTGCGTGTGGCTGGCGGAGACCTTCGCATTTACTCTGGCGCGTCGAGCAACAATGCGCTCAGCTACGAAGTATCGGAGGGTAGTCGGGCGCTCGTGCGTGACATTTGGTACGAGGGTGCAGAGGACAGCGTGTTTCTATCGGTGCATGGTCGCGCCGATGTCGCCGTGGACGACGCGCGCATTGCGACGCCGAGAGATACGGCGGCGCCCGCCATTAGGGCCACCGATTTCGATGGGCGGCTCGCGATTGTCGGCGCGATTATCGACGATCGCATCGTCGTCCAGGGGGATGGCTCGAAGGCGAACATTGCCGCCGTCGGTCTTCTGCGCGAGTTCAGCCGCTTGCCGTTTTTCACGAACGATGCCCGGCCTCCCGCGCAAGCGGTCGTGTTCGGGCTCCGTCAACGCGCTGAAACACAAGGGGCACTCAGCCCTGGCAGTGTTCGCGCGGGCGATGTGGGACGGCCGGAGGCGGCATTCATGCGGCGGATGCTTGACGAGGTGCGCGGCACGAACACACCAGCGCTCTCAGACCGGGTGCCAGACAGCGCGACCGATTTGCGCTTCTTCAGAGTCTGGGTGACAGATAGCGTGACCAACCTGCTGTTTCAGTAGCTGGCGTGGGGCGATTAAAAGTGGCGATTAAAAGTACGGTGACCGCTGCCAAGCGGTGGTCTAATAGGGGGCATGGGCGTCCGCCAATTCATGTCTGCCGTCCGCGAGTGCTTCTCCGGAGCGTCGAGCCGTCCGGCGCATAACGCGTCCGGCACACTGACGCGCGGCTGGCGCTCGACGCCGTCAAAAGCGATGCGATCGGTGGTGCTCTCGATCGTCATTCTGCTCGTGGTGACCGCGGTTGCGGCCGCGCAGTTTCGCCGCAGGTTCGGTGGCGGCCCAGGGCGCGATCCGGTCGTCGTCAACAAGCCCTATGACGGTCAGTTCACGTTCACGCGTTTGAAGTACACAACCGCGCCAGGCGGGTATTGGTATCAGGGGCTCCCCTCGTGGGCGCACGGGTATCCGATGTCCGAAGACAACCTGATCCGGATCATGAACGAGGTGACGTACCTCCGGGGACGGACCGACGCCTACAACGTCTTCTCGCTCGACGATGACGAGCTGTCGAAGTACCCGGTTTCCTACATCACCGAGGCGGGGTGGTGGACGCTGAACGATCAGGAAGCGCAGGCGTTTCGCGCGTATCTCGAAAAAGGTGGCTTCGTGATCTTCGACGACTTTAAAGTCCCTGGTGATTACGGTCCTGGCGGTGGCGGCTGGGATGTCTTCGAAGAGAACATGAAGCGCATTATTCCCGGCGCTAAATTTTTCGAGATGTCGCCAGACGATCCGATTTTCCACTGCTTCTTCGAGATTGAAACGCTGGGCAATTTTCCGCAGGCCTACAATACCGGACGCCCGGTGTTCCGCGGGTTGTACGAAGACAACGATCGCTCGAAACGATTGATGGCCATCATCAACTACAACACGGACGTCTCGCAGTTTTGGGAATGGTCTGGACGTGGGCTCCGGCCATTTGATGAAACGAACGAAGCCTACAAGCTTGGTGTCAACTACGTCATGTACGGCTTGACCCACTAGCCGGAGTGCACGCGCCCATTGCGGCGGACCCGCGCCCTCGTATAGATTCCCTTGAACTTTTCCGGAGGCATTAGATGAAGCATTTCCTGACGTTCGGCGTTGTTGTTCTGGCGCTCGTCGGTTCAGGTTCCGCGTTTGCCCAGTCAAAGGCAAAAGCGGAGAACGTTCCCACGATCCCGCATATGTCCGTGCCGAATTTTTTCAAGTTGCCTCCCGACCTGTACTTCGGTGAAGGCATCGGCATTGCGACCAACTCGAAAGGCAATGTGTTCGTGTATCACCGCAGCGGCGATACGCGGCTGTTCATGTTCGACAAGGACGGAAAGTTCGTCAAGGAAATCGGCCAAGGCATGTACGGGATGGAGTTCGCCCATCAGGTGCGTGTCGACAAGTACGACAACATCTGGGTGATCGACGAAGGCACCAACATGGTGATCAAGATGAACCCGGAAGGCACCAAGGTGCTGCTCACCCTCGGCCGGCGTCCCGAGATGGCGGTGGGCGCGTTCGACAGCACGCTGCCGCCAGCGGCGCCGGAGAAGTACAAGTTTGGACGTCCGACGGATGTCACGTGGGACCCGCAGGACAACATCTTCATTTCCGACGGCTACGTGAACTCGCGCGTCGTCAAGTACGACAAAAACGGACGGTACCTAAAAGAGTTCGGCACGGCGCGTGCTGGCTCCGGTCCGAATCAACTGAGCACGCCGCACTCGATCACCGCTGACAGGCAGGGAAACATCTACGTCGGCGACCGCGGCAATGCGCGCGTGCAGGTGCTCGACAACGAGCTCAACCTGAAGGCGAGCTACGGCGACTTCGGGAATCCGTGGGCGGTGTGCGTCTCCACCGACGGACCGAAGCAGTACTTGTTCGTCTCGAATTCCAATCCCGATAGCAACACGCCCGCCTCGTCGTGGGACATCACCGGCGAGATCTACAAGCTCGAACTCGACGGCACGGTGATCGGAAAGTTCGGCAAGGCCGGGAAGGGGCTTGGCGAATTCAGCACCGTCCATGAGATCGATTGTCGGAACCCGAACGAGATCTTTGTCTCTGAGATCTCGGCGTGGCGCGCTCAGAAAATCCTTGTGAACCCGCCGCGTCAGACGACGTCGAGTGGCCGATAGTTTCGGAGGAGACCAACGATGAAAAAGCGTCTGACATTATTTTTGAGCGCCGCGGCGGTTGCGGCCACGCTCGCCGGAATCTCCGCGCAAGGGACGGTTCCCGAGATCGCGTTTGATTCCAATCCCGATTTGCTGAAGCTGCCGGACGGCACGTGGATGGGCGAAGCGGCTGGCGTGGCGACGAACTCGCGCGGCGACATCTTCGTGTACACGCGCACGGGGAATCCAACGCTGACGCTCGGCACGTCGCGCGCGGTGTCGCACGGCGGATCGCGTCTGTTCCAGTTCGATCGCACCGGCAAGTTCGTGCGCGAGTTCGGTCAAGGCGCGTACGGTCTGCTGCAGGCGCAGATGGTGCGCGTCGATCCGCAAGACAACGTGTGGATTGTCGATTCCTCGTCCAATCAGGTGATCAAGTTCGATCCGAATGGACGCATTACGGAGATCTGGGGCCGCAAGCCTGAAGCGCTGCGCGTGCCGACGCTGGCACTGTCGCCAGCGCCGTACGGTGTGCCGGTGGATCAAAGCGCGCCGGCTGGCGGACGCGGTGGTCCTGATGCCGCGCCAGGCGGTCCTGGCGGTGGCGGACGGGGTGGTGGTGGCGGAGCGCCTGCCGCGGGTGGCACTCCTGGCGAGACCTTCAATCGCCCGTCCGATGTGGCGTGGGATGCTCAGGGCAATCTGTATGTCGCCGACGGCATCGGCGGCACGCGCATCGCGAAGTATCAGGGCTCCGGCCGCTGGGTCAAGGGCTGGGGCACGCGCGGGTCCGGCCAAGGACAGTTCAACATCATTCACGGCATCGCCATCGACGCGCAGCAGAACGTGTACGTCGCTGACGAAGGCAACAAGCGGATTCAGGTGTTTGATACCGACGGCAACTACAAGCGCGAGATCACCGGCATCGGATCGCCAACGGCGATCTGCATCACGCCGGGACCGCGGCAGGTGATGTACGTCGCGCACACCGGCGATCCCGACGGGATGGAGGATGCGGCGATCTACAAGCTCGATCTCGACGGCAAGATCCTCGGCAAGTTCGGGAAGGCTGGCAAGCTGGTGAAAGAGTTCAATCTGGTGAACTCGATCGACTGCCGCAGCGAGAACGAACTGCTCGTGGGTGAACTTGCCAGTTGGCGTGTGCAGAAGATCACGCTTCATCCCGCTCGCTAATCACGTCAAGACTCGGCCGGTGGGGGATTTCCCGCCGGCCGAGCGCTTCGCTCCGGCTTCTGCTCCTCATGTCTATGCCCGCGCGTTGCCGTTCTCCTCGCGGCGTCGTCCGCCTTCCTGATCCCGTTCCTCTCGAACGCATCGCTGACTACACGGAAGATGCCGCGCACTACAGCGGCGGCCACGCGGCGCGTGTGTTCGTGCCGGCGAACGAAGGCGAAGTCGCGGCGATTCTTGCGAGCGCTTCGCGTGTGCTGACCGTTGGCGCGCAATCGTCACTCACTGGTGGAGCGACGCCGTTCGGCGACGTCGTCATGAGCATGACGACGATGAATCAGGTGCTGGAGGTCTGTCAGGACGAAGTGCGTATTGGTCCCGGGATGACCGTGGCGGCGCTCGACGAGAGGCTTGCGGTGTCCGGCCGCTACTATCCGCCACTGCCGACATTTCACGGCGCCACGGTTGGTGGTGTTGTGGCGACGAATGCCGCGGGCGCGGCGACATTCAAGTACGGCACGACGCGGCGATGGGTCAACGGGCTGACGGTGATGCTCGCAAACGGTGATGTCCTCGACATCACGCGCGGTGAACATCACGCGCACGCGGGTGCGTGTGTGGTCCAGCTGACAAACGGCACGACCATCACTGTTCCCATTCCCAACTATCAGATGCCGTCCGTGCCCAAGTTGTCCGCCGGCTACTTTGCCGCGCCAGACATGGACCTTATTGATCTGTTCATTGGCGCCGAGGGGACGTTGGGCGTCATCACCGAGGCGCGCTTTAAGGTTCTTCCGCGGCGTCCTACGGTCTGTCTTGCCTTGACGACCTTCGCGGATGCTGGTCTGGGGTGGCGGTGCGCATCAGCGTTACGGCAAGCATCGCTGACGACACGCGTGGCGGGCGATCCGCATTGCGCGGACGGCGGAGAGAGTCATCGAGGTCTCGATGTCTCGGCAATCGAACATCTCGATCGCCGATCGATTCAGTTGCTGCGCGAGGCTGGCGTGGATCGGCGCGAGGGTGTTGATCTGCCAGCGGATTCCGCCGTGGCGCTACTTGTGGCGATTGAGCTGCCGCGCGATCGCGACGCCGCGCTTGCGGCGTTTGCGGAGATCGTTGACGCGCACGATGGGCTCGATCGAACGATCGTCGCAATGCCTGAGGACAGCGTTGGCGCCGCTCGCTTGTTGCGGGTGCGCGAGTCGGTGCCGCTGCTCGTCAACCACGCGATTGCTCAGGCGCGTCAGCGCGATGCGCGCATCGAGAAGACGGCCGCCGATGTGATCGTGCCGTTCGAGTGCATTCCGGAACTCGACGCGTACTGCGCGGCGGCGTTCGAGCGTCACGCGGTCGACGGCGCGATCTGGGGACACCTCTCCGATGGCAACGTGCACCCGAATGTCATCGCCACGACCTACGGCGAAGTCGAGCGCGGACGAGCCGCCATGCTCGATATCGGCCGCGAAGCGATTCGCCTTGGAGGGGCGCCGCTTGCCGAGCACGGCGTTGGCAGAAACCCCATCAAGAAGCAGTTGCTGACAGAACTGTACGGCGACGAAGGTATGCGGGAGATGCGTGCCGTGAAACAGGCACTCGACCCTCAGAGCAAGCTCGCGCCGGGCGTGATTTTCTGACGGCCCCCTGCGTGGCCGCAGTGCGTCTAACGGCCGAACGGTGTTAATGGCCGAGCCACGCTTGTCTAAACGTTCGCTGGGCTGCGGTGAGCGTGCCGCCGATCGACTCGATGGCAATGAGATCGCGCGACGGATCTTCAACGAGCGTCACGCGCGTCGTCTTCTTGTCTCCACTGCGCTCGATGTAGGTGACGGAGATTGTGTCGCCAGGTTTGTGCCGGCCGATGACGCTATCGATGGTGGCGACCGCGACGACATCCACGCCATCGATCGATGTCACCTCATCGTCGATATCGAGTCCTGCTGCGTACGCGGGTGAATTCGACGCCGGTGTGGAGGTCACGCGCACGCCACCGCGCGTTTCAAGCCGCATGTTTCCCCACCACGCGCGGCCGGGCGAGGACGTACGGATGGTGATGCCCGCGGCACCAAGCAG
>JAISPN010000111.1 GCA_031274845.1 Acidobacteriaceae bacterium | reverse complement strand
CTTCCGTAAAACCGCTCCTGAGAAGCTGCGCACCATCCTTCGTCAACCCGTCGCCCCGGCGCGATAGCCGACGGTTAGCGCGTGTGGCCCACGTGCGCGGGCGGGACGTCTCTGTCGTCGCCTTTGTAGAACACGCGTTCGAGGAACAGTCCCGAGGCTGGCGCGGTGAGCGTGGCTGGCACAGGCGATTGTTCGCGCAGCCAGGCGACGGCGTCCGGTGACGACACCTCGCCGCTGCCGACGGCGACGAGCACGCCGACGAGCCGACGGACCATTCGCCACAGAAAATGCGATCCCTCAATGACGAAGAGGCGCAGCGCGCCGTCTTCGACGATGTCGAGACGTTCGAGCAGGACGAGCGAGGAGCTGTTTTCGGCGTCACGCTCGGCGACCGCAAACGATCGGAAATCGTGCTTGCCGACAAAGTGCTTCGCCGTTTCGCGCATCACCGAGAGGTCGAGCGGATCTTTCACCCACCAGACATACGGCTTCAGAAACGCCGTGCGCCGCTCGGAGACTTGATAAACGTAACGGCGTGACACCGCGTCGTGCCGCGCGTGAAAGCGGTGCGGCACGATGGTCGCGTCGAGGATGTTGATGTCGGCAGGAAGTTCGTCGTTGATGTTTCGCCGGAGCACGTGGGGCTGAAGGGTGGTGCTGACATCGAGGTGCGCGATCTGTCCGAGCGCGTGGACGCCCGCGTCCGTGCGTCCCGAGCCGTAGAGCTCGAAGTCCTTGCGTCCGGTTACCTCGCGCACGGCGCGGTCGATCTCGCCGGCAATCGTCTTGGCGTTCTTCTGGATCTGCCAGCCGCTGTAACGCGTCCCGGCATATTCAATCGTCAGTTTGAAGCGGGGCATCGTTGGTGTTCCGATTGTAGAAGCGAACGCCGTGCCGCGTCGCGTCCGCGCCGCGTCTCGTGGCGGTGGCGCGCCAGATTTACACGCGTGGACCGTCAGACGTGGTACGCTGTCCCTTCCAACCTTACGTCGGCGGCCCAGAGCCTCGGGGCGCGGATTCGACAGACGGAGATGTTGACGTGACATCGAAGACACAGACTAATGGCGCCACCCGTGTGGCCCTGCTTGGGTTCGGTACGGTCGGGCAGGCGGTCACCCGTATTTTGTGCAGCGGCGAGATTCCCCATGTCACGCTGACGCACATCTTCAACCGCAACCTGGCGCGCAAGCGCGCCGACTGGGTACCCGCGTCCGTGACGTGGACCGAATCGGTCGACGACATCCTGAACTCGGACGTCTCGGTCATCATCGAGCTGGTCGGCGGTCTGCGCCCCACATACGACTGGGTGAAGACGGCGATCGAGCGCGGCAAGTCGGTGGTTACGGCCAACAAGCAGCTCATGGCGCACTACGGCATCGAGCTCATCGACCTCGCGCGTCAGCACGGTAAGGAAGTGCGGTTTGAAGCCTCGGTCGCGGGTGGCATTCCGGTGCTGCGGGCGCTGCAGGATGGTCTGGCGGGCGATCGGCTCGTCGAAGTCCGCGGCATCCTGAATGGCACCTGCGCTTACATCCTGAGCCGGATGCAGACGGACAACATGCCGTTTGCCGACGCGCTCGCCGACGCGCAGCGTCTGGGCTACGCCGAAGCGGACCCGAGCGAAGACGTCGACGGCGCCGACGCGGCGGCGAAGCTGGCGATTATCGCGGCGGTCGGGCTGCGGCGTCCCGTGCGCGTGGCCGACATCGCGACCCGCTCGATTCGTCCGATTGAGCCGGTCGATTTTCTCTACGCTCGCGAGCTGGGCTGCACCATCCGTCAGATTGCGCGCGCGTCGGCGGAAGACGACGGGATGGTGTTTGCGGCGGTGCGCCCGGCGCTCGTGCCGCTCGCGTCCGCGTTTGGCCGCATCGAGGGGAGCCAGAACATCGTGACGGTGCGTGGCATCTTCGGCGGAGAAACCTCGTTCTCGGGGTTTGGCGCCGGCGGATCGCCGACGGCGGTCGCGGTCGTCTCCGACGTCATCTCGGTGGCTTCGCATCAGGGGTCGGCGCCGGCGAACGGCACGGCGACGACGTTCCACAAGGTGAATGGCGAGTTCGTGGCGCCGCACTACGTCCGCTTCATCGTCAACGACAAGCCGGGCATCATCGCGCAGGTGACGGCGGCGTATGCGCGCTACGGCATCAATATCGAAGGCGTGCTGCAACTGCCGAAGTTCCGGCGGGATCGCTTGCCGTTTGTCATCACGCTCGAGGAATGTCCCGAGTCGGTGCTCGATCGCGCGCTCGCCGAGATCGCAAAGAGCGACTATCACGTGCAGCCCCCGTTGTCGCTGCCCATCTTCTCCTGACGCGATGACGACAGCACCGGTCTACAGCGAGGTGGTCGAGGCCGAAGGCCACCTGATCGATTCGCAAATCCTGAACGTCGTCTTCGACACGGTGGTGAAGCACGCCGCGTCGTTTGACGTCCTGAAGTTCGACATCGGCCGCAGCAACGACGAGGCATCGTCGATTGCCATGCGGATCTCGGCGCCGAGCCAGCAGATTCTGGGCGAGGTGCTCGAAGAGCTCGTCGCGCTCGGCTGCCGTCTCGCGGATACGCACGACGCGCTTCTGCGGACCGCCGATCGGGACGGCTGCGTGCCGGACGATTTCTACTCGACGACCAATCACAAAACGCTCGTCCGCGTCGGCGGTCAGTGGCTCGACGTTGAACGGCAGCGGATGGACGCGGTCATCGTCATCGATGGTGAGCGGGCGGTGTGCCGTAAGCTGCGCGATGTCCGCATTGGCAATCGTGTCGTCTGCGGCGTGGGCGGCGTGCGCGTGATGCCGGAATTCCAGGATCGCGATCGTCACGGGTTCGCGTTCATGACGAACGAGATCTCGTCCGAGCGCCGCGTCGAAGTCGGCGTGGCGCGGATTGCGGCGATGATTCAAGACATCAAGGCGTCAGGCGGACGGATTGCCGTCGTCGCAGGGCCTGTGGTCGTGCACACGGGCGGCGCGGCGTACTTTCAAGAGCTGATTCGTGGCGGCTATGTGGATGTCGTCCTCGCCGGCAATGCGCTCGCGGTCCACGATGTCGAGCAGGCGTTCTTCGGCACCTCGCTTGGTGTGGACCTCAATACGGGTAAGGCCATCGAAGGGGGACACCGCCATCACATGCGCGCGATCAACACGATCTGCCGCGCGGGGGGATTGAAGCAGGCGGTGGAGCAGAAGGTGCTCACCTCGGGGCTGATGTACGAGTGCGTGACGCACAACGTCGAGTTCGTGCTTGCCGGCAGCATTCGAGACGATGGGCCGCTGCCGGACACGATCATGGATCTGCGCGTGGCGCAGGATCGCTACGCGGATGCGCTACAAGACGTGAAGCTGGTGCTGGCGCTGTCGTCCATGCTGCACGGCATCGGCGTCGGCAACATGTTGCCGTCGTGGGTGAAGGTCGTGTGCGTCGACATCAACCCCGCGGTGGTGACGAAGCTTGCCGACCGCGGATCGTCGCAGACGATTGGCATCGTCACCGATGTCGGCCTGTTCCTGCACCGCTTGGCGCAAAAGCTGAAAGCCTGACCCGAAGAATCTAAGGGCCAAAGAAAAAGCCCGCCGCGGCGTGATGCCGTGGCGGGCTTTTGTGTCTCGGGCGCGTCGAGAACTACTTCTTCGGGTTCTGCGCCAGGTACTTGTACTGCTGGAGCACTTCGGTCTGCGTCGGCAGTTCCGCCGAGCCGGTTGGCGCTGTTCCCTTGCTCAGGATGTACGCCAGGATGTCGGCGTTCTGCTGACGGCTCAGGCTGCCCGGAGCGTTCTGCGGCATCGAGATGCGGAAGCGCTCGAAGAGATCGCCAAGCGTCAGGTCGTTCCAGTTGGCGGAAAATTCGCCACCAGTCAGGCCAGGTGCCATTTCGCCGCCCGCCAGGTCAGTGCCGTGGCAGGTTGCGCAGTACTGCCCGTAGAGTGCATCCCCACGCTTTGCTTGCTCTGCGGTGTACACGCCATCCCACTGCGACTTGGCCCCCTGTGCTGCGACCGTGCCGCGCGCATTGATGGCGCCGAAAGCCAGAATCCCTGCAAGTGTCAGAACCGCAACTGTGAACTTCATGTCACCTCACCCCGCTCGTCTTAACGTCAACCAAAAATAGATAACTTATTTTGGCACACATGACGGTTGCAAAAGAAATACCGAGCTGTGCGTAACGGAAAACGACGGAAACAGGGACGTGAACTGTCCCCGGATGCCGTTCACCGGCGGGAAGTGTCCATTTGCCGATACAGACATCAGTGGATGCTTCAATGCTCGTAAGGTTGGTTCATGGAAAACAGACCGCGGGAGATTTTTAGCAAAGAGGATGACGCGCCCGATCCGCAACCGCGTTTCCTGATGCCGACGCGCTTCTTCGTCGGCGTCAGCATCGTCCTGGCAGGACTGCTCCTGACGATCGATCGCCTGCACCTGCTTGAGGTTGATCGCGTACAGCACTACGGGCTGATCGGCCTGATGGCGATTGGCGGTCTGATGGTCATCCTGATGGTGATGATCACGCTGATGATCATGCCGGCCGACGTCCGTGTTGGATATATCGAGAGAGGGTTTCGGCGCCCCGATTTCGGAACGGGCGTCCGCTTCTTGTTGGCCCGTGTCCTTGTGTTCAACATGATTGCCGACTGGATGTTTCAAACGCTGAAGCCTTTTGTGCCGTGGGGGTTCAGGTCGTTCACTTGGTTATTCTTCTGGCCGATCATCTTCGTGGTCATCTTTGCCGTCATGATGCTCTGGCCTGGGGGCATCCTGACGCGGATGCGTCGCCGGAATAGACAGGTGCATGAGGATGTCGCGAGCGGCGGCAGGGGGGATTCGTCGGCGGTTTCGATCTTCTCGGTGATGAGCGGCGTGCATCGCGCGGTGAACACGACAGCGTTTCGTGGCGGTACCATCACGACGTTCATGGGCGGTGTGTTGCTCGATTTGCGCTCCGCGAGGCTGGCTCCAGGCGAGGATGCGACGGTGGATATCACGGCGTTCACAGGCAGTGTTGAAATCGTCGTGCCGCCAAACTGGGTGGTCGTCAATCTTGTCTCGCCGTTCATGGGCAACATCGAAGACAATCGGCTGCCGTCCGTTGCGGTCAATGGCACGATGCCAGCCTTCGATGAAACAACCCGTCTGGTGCTGCGCGGTTTCGCGATGATGAGCAGCGTCGAGGTGAGGAACTGACGTGCATCCGATTCTCGCAAGACCCGATCGTCTTGCCGTCTATCTCTTCGCGTGGCTGATTGTCGGCGTGATGATCGCTGGCTCGCTGGCGCGTCAAGGGTTCACGATCGGCGAAGCGTTGGTGTTGGTTGAGCCGCCGTTTCTCGTCTACTCGTTCGTCTGCCTGTCCGCGTGGTACGTCTGTCGGGCGATGCCGCTCCATGCGAGCGGATGGTGGCGCGTGCTCACCACATCGGTCGTGAGCGCCTCGGTGGCTGGCGGCGCGTGGCTTGCCATCGACTACGTGTGGCTGACGCTGCTCGGATCGA
>JAISPN010000036.1 GCA_031274845.1 Acidobacteriaceae bacterium | reverse complement strand
CGCGTGCGGCCGTGGGCCGTTACCTGTTCGTTGCGCGATGGTCGCATCGGCGCCATGTGGCCTCTGTAGGCTGTTTGTATGTGGAGCCGTGTCGCAGTCCTTGCTTCCCTCGGCATGCTCTCCCTTGGGACCGGCGTGGCATCCTCCAGGTCAGGCTCATATGACCGGACGGTATATACCGTACCGGTAGGTTCCGATTCGCAGGTCTTGGTACGCGCAACCGTGGGGCATATCACGGTGCTCGGCTGGGACCGTGACCAGCTCCACGTAGAAATCGAACGCCGGGCGCCGACCGTCGCAGGGTTGACGCGCATGGAGGCGACGGTCATCACGTCGAGTGATGGACGTCAGGTGACAATCTCCGCCTCGCAACACGCCGCTGCAGATTCGGACAACGAGGCCAAGGGAACTAACGACGCCACGCTTGAATCGACGCTGACGGTTTACGCGCCGCGCGAGACGCGCTTTGCCGCCATCGATCTCTTCGAGGGCGGTATCACGTTGAAGGATTTGCGCGGTCCGATCATGGCGACGGTCACGCGCGGTGGCATCACCGCGGATGCGCTTGATGGGCCAGCTCGCCTTGAGACGACGATCGGTGATATCCGCGTGACCGAAGCTGGTCCACTGAAGAGTCCACTGCACATGCGCGCGTTCAACGGAAATCTTCGAATGCGCTTGCTGACCACGCCACGTGATGCGCGTATTCTGGCGTTGTCGCTGGGCGGTCAGATCGCCTCCACTATCCCCCTCACACGAAAAACAGCATTCGGTCCGCAACATGCCAGCGCTAGCTTTGGCACTGGCGAGCCGATGATCGCGCTCGACACCGTGAACGGTGACATCAAGATCGACACCTCTCGCGATCTCACTCGCTGATATGGGCATGAGGCCCATGCGCGCCGTTGCGATTCTCGCCACCGTGGTGCTGGCGTTCGCTGTGCTAGGGACGGGGCTCCTGTCGATCGATAGCGCAGCCCAACAAGCGACAGCGTCAACGCCGATTGCTGCGAGTGCCCACGCAGACTACGTCGGGTCTGATGCGTGTCGCGCCTGCCATCGTCAGGCATACGAGCAGTGGCAGCAATCCATTCACGGACGGATGATCCAGTCGGCGCGGACAGCGAACATTCTGGGCGATTTCTCTCCGTCGCAAAGTCTGTCGTCGCATGGGCGCACGTACGCGCTGACATCGCGTACGTCTCGAAGCGCCAGCGCCGCGCCCGGCTATGCGATGACAATCGGCCAGCCGGACGGTACGCGCGACACGCTGGAGATCCACTTCACGCTGGGTGAGAAGCGCATGCAGGGCTATATGTCGACGCTGCCAGACGGCCGCATGTATGTCCTGCCACTCTTCTGGCACAAGAGTTGGCAGCGCTGGATCGACTGGTCGGAGATCACTCCGCTCAGATCTGATCGGCCGAATGGCTCCGGCGAAGGGAATACTGACGGTACCGACAATCGGCAGATCTGGAACATCAACTGTTTTAACTGCCACGCGACCAACATCCAGCGAAATTTCGACGTCCGCACGCGGCGATTTGCGACAACGTGGAGCGAGATGGGTGTCGGCTGCGAAGCCTGTCACGGGCCCGGCCGCGCGCACGTAGAGAAGCTGCAGGCGTGGGGCGTGGATTCAGCCAGTTATCCAGATATCAATCTCGAGACGCTTGGCGGCGACCTCAATCGTCAGCTCGCCATCTTCGTTCCACGCGCCTCCTCGCCGCGACAGGTGTTCGATAGTTGTGCCTACTGCCACGGCAACAAGACGAATGCCTTCGTCGGCTTTCGCGCGGGTGATCGACTGGACGATTTCGCGCAGTTCGCGATCGTCAGCGATCCCGTGCCTGCAAATGATCCGCAGGGCGACTACTGGCCGGACGGCCGGCCGAGCCGCTTCAATCGGCCGCAAGCGTTGATGAGCAGTGGCTGCTTTGCGAAAGGCGAGGCAACCTGTGCGACCTGTCATGCCGCGCACGGATCCGCCAACGAGCACTCGCTCAAGCGTCCGCTCGCCGAGTCGGATGCGCTCTGCACGCAGTGTCATCGCGCGATGGCCTCGTCGCACACACACCACGCACCGGAGTCTGACGGGAGCCGTTGTATTCAGTGCCACATGAGTGATGTGAACTGGCGCCTGCTCACCCGGCGCCGCGATCATTCGTTCGCGCCGCCAGTTCCAGAATTGACCGCGGCCTACGGCATCCCGAACGCCTGTAACAGTTGTCACGACGATCGCACGCCCGAGTGGGCGGCGCAGGCGATGGATGGATGGTATGGGAATGGTGACGCACGTCAGCGTGCGGTACGCGTCACCGATACGTTGTATGCCGCTGGCGCCGGAGAGGCGAATACGTCGCACAACCTCGAACGATTGACGGTCGATCGCGCAGCGACTCCGCTGATCCGCGCGTCGGCGGCTGGATTTCTTGGTCGCTCGCTATCACGGGATCATGATCCTGCGGCTGCGACGGTCAATGCGTTGCTCGCCGCGGCCTCGGATCCCGAGTCGATGGTCCGCATTGCCGCTGTGAAATCACTCGGCTCCATCACCGGATCGTTGAGTGATCGCGTGAACGCCGCACTGGTGGCGCGGACGAGTGATGCATCGCGCGTGGTGCGCGCGCTGGCTGCGGAAGCGCTCCTCTATCAGGGCATCACGACGTTACCTGGTGAGGCTGGACATGCGCTTGTGCGCGCGCAGGATGAGTATGCGGACAGCCTACGCGCGTTCAACGACGATGCGTCACGTCACACGGCGCTGGGGTGGTTGCTGGCCGCCAGAGGACGAGCGGAGGAGGCTGACGCTGAATTGCAAACCGCGATTGGCCTCGATCCGCGCACCGCACGGCCACATGTTTTCCGTGGAGTCCTTGCCGTTCGTCGTGGTGAGACGAGAAAAGCACTCGATCTCTTTGAGCATGCGCGACAACTGGATCCCAACTACCCGAACATCGATCGCCTGATCGATATGGCCAGGTGATCACGAGCCGAGCCTGGCGATTACTTCCGGCTCACCGTCGTGTCGTTGAGATACCGCGTTTGCCCGACGAGGGAGATGTGCGCATCGAGCTGATAGGAGCCGTCAGCGGTCTTCGCGCTTTCGACGCGGTTTTTGACCACGACGCTGTCTGGCGATGGTCCGCTTTTCAGCGCTTCGTCGATTGACCGCCCGGTCATCGTGCGTGGCGCCGGCATGCCGAGCAGCTTCAGGATGGTGGGCGCAATGTCACTGTTCGATGTCGGCACGCGGCTGACGGTTCGCTCGCGGAAGTCAGGGCCGGACGCAAGCAGCGTGTTGTGGATGTCATATGGACTCGATGTGCCATGTCCAGCGACACCTCCCTGCGTCGTACGTCCAATCCAGCCAGTCGCATTTTTTTCCGCGTCCCAGTTTCCCGATACGAGGATGTCCCCGGAGCGCGCGTGTTCCCATTGCGCCACGGCAAACGACAGCGTGCCAGGCACGACACCAGCCATCGACCCAGGCGACGCCGGATGTGTGAAGATCGCGCCGACTTCCGGCCGCTGCTGCAGTGCTGCGACGATGGCCGCAATCCGCGCGGGGTCTTTCGGGCCACGGATGTTGATGGCCCCTTCGGTGACGATGATGTCTGGGGTGCCATCGGCAAGCGGCTTT
>JAISPN010000168.1 GCA_031274845.1 Acidobacteriaceae bacterium | reverse complement strand
CCGGCGTGCTGACCGCGGGTGTCTTCTCCGCCGGCGCTGGAGCCGGACGCGCGGGCGGCGGCGCCGGGCGTGCCGCAGCCGCCGGAGGGACGATGACTGGAGGCGCTGGCGTCTCTTTCGGAAGGTCGGCTTCGTCCACCGTCGATGGCGGCGGCGTGGTCGGGTTGACGCGCACATCTTCGGTCGCATCCGGCGGCGGCGTCACGCGCGCGTCGGCAATCGGCGACTGCTCGCTCTCCTGCACGTCCACCGCGGTGTCGCGCGCCACGCGAACCCCACGTCCCACCATGAGCCCGCACAGGAAGATCACGACGCAGGCCACAGTCGCCGCCATGAACAGAAAGACCAACTGCTTTCCGTTCAACTGAATCTCGTGAAAGTTATCGTCGCGTGTATGAGGGGCCACGGCGGAAGGATTTTACCATCTGGTCATTCAATCTGGTGATCTCGTCATCTGGCCGTTCAAGATCGGGGCATTTCAAATCACTCGATGACTAGATTGAGGACACAGGTCGTGCTCCCCTTTTCCATTCCTCGGCACGAGACCTGTTCCACGCGCACGTCGGGCGAGAGACGTTCGAACAACTGACGGGCGGCGCCTTCGTAAAACTGGCACAGCGGGTGCGTCACCGGTTCGCGGACGGTGCAGAAGATCGAATCGCGCAGCACGATTCGCGCGACGCCGCGACGGATGCGGACGGTTGCGCGACTCTTCTCGAAGACCTCTCGCGTGAGACGGGTGAAGACGCGCGCGAGGACGTAGCGGCGCAGCCAGCGTGGACCGGTCGCAAGGAGCGTCCGCTTGATCGAGGGAAGATCTTCGATGCTCCAGTCGGCCGCGTACCGGCCCGCGTGGCGCATCACGTCCGCGTACGGCGCATCGCCTTCCTGCCGAAGAAAACTGAGGACGGCCAGCATCGGCGCCAACCCGATCGATTTGACGCTCAGGCCTTCCCCATCGAGCCAGTGCCCGTAGAATGCGACGCGCGCCGGCAACCGCTCGGTAATCGCCTGATGCAGACTGGCGACGAGCACGCGCCCGATCACGCCTTCGCGCATGTCCCGCTCGGCGATAAGATGAGACGCGCATGATAACGGTTGCCATTTTGGCTGGCGGGCACGGCCAACGACTCGGCGGAACGGACAAAGCCGCGCTGCGGATCGGCGCGGCGACGATCCTCGAACGTCAACTCGCGGCGGCGCGTCCACTGTCGACCGATATTCTGCTGATTGGTTCGCGGACGGCGACGGCGCCCGAAGGCGTCCGCCTGCTCGCGGATCGAACGCCGGGCGCGGGTCCGCTCGGCGGCCTCGACACGGCGCTCAGCGAAGCGCGGCATCCTGTCGTGCTGCTGCTCGCGTGCGACATGCCGTACGTCACGACGAGGCTCCTTGCGTATCTGGCGAGCAATGCTGAGGGCGTTGACGCGGTCGTGCCAAAGACCGAACGCGGGTATCATCCTTTGTGTGCCGCGTACACGCGCGACGCGGCGGCGACGGTGAACAGCGCGCTGGTACGGGGCGAACGGAAAATGCACGATGTGTTGCCGCGCTTGCGCGTCCGCGTCGTGGAGCGCGACGCGCTTGAAAGACTGGGTGACGCTGACCGGCTGCTGACAAACCTGAATACGGCCGCTGATTTGAACGAGCTCGACGCGGTCCTCGCTCACAACCTGTAATCTAACACGACCCTGGCGGGCTTACGGCTTCATGATTCTCTCTCTCCACTCCCACGTGCACGATGCGATTCTGCGCGCGGCGCGACAGGCATTCTCGCTCGACGAGCTGCCCGCGTTTGCCGTTGAAACGCCGCCCAGCCGCGCCTTTGGCGATCTCGCCGTGCCGGTCGCGTTCCAACTGGCGCGCACGCTGAAGAAGCCGCCACGCGCGATTGCGCACACGCTCGTCGAGACGCTTGGCACGATCCCGGGCATCAGCCAGATCGTCGCGGCGCCCAACGGCTATCTCAACTTCTACCTCGATCGGCCGGGCTATCTGCTCGCGCTCGTGGCCAGCCGCGACCACGCGCCCGCGGCGCACCAGAAGACGATCGTCGAGCACACGGCAATCAACCCGAACAAGGCGGCGCACGTCGGCCACCTTCGGAACGCGGCGCTTGGCGACACCTTGTCGCGCGTCCTCCGCTTCCGCGGCACGCCGGTCGAAGTGCAGAACTACATCGACGACACCGGCGTCCAGGTCGCTGATGTCATCGTCGGCTTCCTCGCGCTCGAACAGCAGACGCTCGACGGCATCCGGCACATCGCCGACACGACGCGGTTTGATTACTACTGCTGGGATCTCTACTCGCGCGTCACCGAGTGGTACGACGGCGATAACGCCCGTCTCGATATCCGCGCCAGAACGCTGCACGATCTCGAAGCGGGCCACGATCCTGTTTCCAGCATCGGCACGCTCATCGTCGACCGCATCGTCCGCGCGCATTTGAAGACGATGGCGCGCTTGAACATCGCCTACGACCTGCTCACCTACGAAGGCGACATCCTGCGCCTGAAGTTCTGGGCGCACGCCTTCGACATTCTGAAGGCGCAAGGCGCGGTGTTCCTCCAGACCGAAGGAAAACTGGCCGGATGCTGGGTGATGCGTATCGAGGACGGCCAGACGGTCGAGGGAGACGACGAAGAGGCGCGCGAGAAAGTGATCGTGCGATCGAACGGCGTCGTTACCTACGTCGGCAAGGACATCGCGAATCAGTTCTGGAAGTTCGGTCTGCTCGGCCGCGATTTCAGATACCGCCGGTTCCTCGAACAAGCGAACGGCCAGCCGCTCTGGGCCACGACATCCGCGGAGAGCGAACCGGGCGCGCCGCCATTTGGCAAGGCGTCGCGGATCTACAACGTGATCGACTCGCGGCAGATGTACTTGCAGGCGCTCCTCAGTCAGGCGCTGCGGACGCTCGGCCATCCGGTCGAAGCCGACCGCTCGATTCATTTCTCGTACGAGATGGTGGCGCTCTCGCACACGACGGCGCGCGAGCTCGGTTATCCGCCACCGGTGGACGAGGACGCGAAGAAGCCGTTTGTCGAGGTCTCGGGGCGCAAGGGGCTTGGCGTCAAGATTGACGATCTGCTCGATCTCCTGACGGACAAGGCGCTCGCTGAGGTCACGCGGCGGAATCCGGAGGCGAGCGACGCCGAACGTCAGCGCACGGCATCGCAAATCGCCGTCGCCGCCATTCGCTACTTCATGCTGAAGTTCTCGCGCGGCAAACTCATCGTGTTCGACATGGAAGAAGCGCTCAGCTTCGAAGGTGAAACGGGTCCGTACTTGCAGTACGCGGTCGTGCGGGCGAACAACATCTTCGGCAAGCTGAAAGAGCGCGAAAGCATCGATGAAGCCGCGGTGCTCTCGGGGCTCGAAGCGATTCGCGCCGACGAGATCGTCGAGACGAGCGATGACGCCACGCACGATCTCTGGGCGTTGGTGTTTGAAGCCTCCCGGCTCGACGACATCGTCGAGCAGACCGTGCGGGCGCTGGAATTTTCCGTTCTCGCCAAGTACGCCTTCGGTCTGGCGCAACTCTTTAACGCGTTCTACCACCGCTTTCCCATCCTCAACGAAGAGGATGCCGCGCGGCGCCGCTGGCGCGCCGCGGGCGTGGCCTATTTCCGCATGCAACTGACGCGTGCGCTCGATCTGATGGGGATCGAAGTTCCGGGGCGAATGTAGTCATGGCGACCATCGCAATCACTGAGACACGCAAACTCGAAGACTATCGGCAAGCCATCATCCACGTCGGCAGCGAACCAAAGATCGTCAACCACGACATGACGATCGAACAGGCGCTCGACGGCGTCACTGGCCTGCTGCTCTCTGGCGGCGATGACGTGTCGCCGGCGCGGTACAACGAGACGGCGCACGCCACCACCGGCGCGCTTGCGCCGGAGCGTGACGAGTTCGAGCTCGCGCTCGTCCGCGAAGCACGCCGCCGGAATCTCCCGATCTTCGGCATCTGCCGCGGCCTTCAGGTGATGAACGTCGCGTTCGGCGGCACGCTCATTCAAGACATCCCCTCGCAGGTGCAAGGCGCGGGCGAGCATCGCTTCACGGTGCCGCCGCACCTCCCCTTCGAGCTCGCGCACGAAATCTGGATCGAGAAAGACTCGCTGCTGGCGACGCTCCTGAAGGATCGCCTCGTCGATGGCGATTCCTGCGAGGTGAACAGCCGTCACCATCAGGCGCTTGGACGCATCGCGCCGGAGTTTCGCGTCACCGCCACCGCGCCCGACGGGATCGTCGAAGCGATCGAGTTGCCAAACGCCCGCTTCTGCCTCGGCGTGCAGTGGCACCCCGAGAACTTCTGGCGGACGGGTGAATTCAGAGCCTTGTTCGAAGACTTCGTCGCCGCCGCATCCAGATAGCGCCTGCGACGAAGACCCCCTCGTCCCGCACACGGCATCACACAGTAGCTCCTCTCGCCCACGTGTGGGAGAGGGGTTTGGGGAGAGGGCGTCCTCTGGCGAGGGTGCCGTGAACCTGTTGCGGCACAACGACTTCCCTGTCGATCGTGGCGGCCGGACGGCCCCGATCCGTCAATGACCAGACGGCCAGATCACCCGATGACCAGATCGCGGTGTTCGGTTTTGGTCACTCGTTCGTTAATACATATGTAAGCAACGGTACGCTGGCGCACTTGCCTGAGCGGCCGTTTTTTAAAAACTGCTCCCGAGGGGAGCTTCTTAGGGGCTCTTCAGGGGCTCTTCAGGGGCTCTTCAGGGGCTCTTCAGGGGCTCTTCAGGGGCTCTTCAGGGGCTCTTCAGGGGATCTTAAGGGGCTCATCAGGGAGATCGCAATCCTACAGACAGGATTACTC
>JAISPN010000278.1 GCA_031274845.1 Acidobacteriaceae bacterium | reverse complement strand
CGCAAAACATTCCCGGTTTCGCGACATCAAGATTTCTCCCGAAGGCGATTATCTCGCGGCCAGCAGCGTGCGCGATGGTCAGGCGATACTGTCGCTGATCCGCCTGTCGGACATGAACGGCGTCAGCGTGCGTCCGCGCGACAACAACGAAGTCCAGAATTTCGTCTGGGTCGCGCCGCATCGCCTGATCTACACGATCAGCGAAAAAACCACCGGTCTGGAAGCGCCGCAGAGCACCGGCGAACTGTTCGGCGTCAATGCGGATGGCGGCAGCCGCGACACCTTGTTCAGTTCGCGCATGAAGTACCGCGCGACGGACGTATCGACCGCTATCGCCACCCTCGTGTATCCGTACAAAGCCATCGATGGCCGCGTACTGATCGCCAAAAGCTCCTGGAACGGCAGCATGGATGGCGTGTATCCCGATGCGCAATGGATGAACATCAGCAACGGCACCCTGTCACCGGTGATCAAGGCGCCGCTGCTCAACGCCACGTTCGTCGCGGACAACCACGGCGAAGTGCGTTTCGCTTACGCGCAGGGCATGGATCAGATGGCGCGCGTCTACTATCGGGGAAAGGGCGGCCGCTGGGAACTGCTGCTCGATGAATCGCGCAAGGATCCGGTGGCGACCCCGTTGCGCTTCAACCATGACGATAGTGCCGTCTATTTCGACTGTGGCGGCGCGAAGAACGTCGGTGGCCTGTGCGTCTGGGACGTGGCCATGCGCAAGTTCACCACGCTGTGGAGCGGCACCGTGAGCGGCGTGCTCGGATTGCTGTCCAGTTTCGACGGTCAGGACATCTTCGCGATCCGCTCGATGCCGGGCGCCGCCAAGACCTCACTGATCGGCGACAGCGCCGAGGGCGCGTTGCTCGCCTCGCTGATGAAACAGTTCCCCGACGATGACGTGACGCTCACCAGCCATACGGCCGACGGCAAGAAGGTCGTCTTTCTCGTCAGTTCCGATCGTAATCCCGGCGAGTTCTACCTGTACGACGCGGACACGCACAAGGCCACGCTGCTGTTTGAGCGCAGGCCGTGGATCAAGCCGGCGCAGATGGCGCGCATGGAGCCCATCACCCTGAAAGCGCGTGACGGACTCGCGCTGCACGGCTATCTCACGCGGCCCGCGGACAACGCGCAGGGTAAGAATCTTCCGCTGGTGGTCTATGTGCACGGCGGCCCTTACGGAATCCGCGACCCATGGGAGTTCGATCCGATGGTGCAGGCGATGGCGAGCCGCGGCTACGCGGTAGTGCAGATCAACTACCGCGGCTCGGGCGATTACGGACGGGCTTTCATGTTCGCCGGCTACCACGAATGGGGCGGCAAGATGCAGGACGATGTCACCGATGCCACGCACTGGGCGATCACACAGGGCATCGCCGATCCGAAGCGCATCTGCATCTTCGGCGCTAGCTATGGCGGTTACGCGGCGCTGGAAGGCGCGGTCAAGGAACCGGATCTGTATCGCTGCACGATCGGCTACGTCGGCGTTTACGATCTGCTGCTCATGTACAAGAGCGGCGATATTCCGCAATCGACCTACGGCAAGAACTACCTGAAAACGGTGGCTCTCGGCGAGAACGAAACCGAATTGTGGGGCCGTTCGCCGATCGCGCATGTCGATCGCCTGAAGGCGAAGGTGATGCTTATCGTCGGTGGCGCCGACACGCGCGTGCCGCCCGAGCAGGGTGAAGGCCTGCACAACGCGCTGAACAAGGCGAATATCGCGCACGAATGGCTTTACCAGCGCACCGAGGGGCACGGTTTCTACGATGAAGCTAACCGTGCCGATCTACTGACCCGCGTCATTGCCTTTCTCAATGCCAATATCGGGGCGGCGGCAAAATGATCGAAAGCGCGGCGGCGAAAAATCCACTCGTCTTGATTGCCCATTGCTATATATTTTTTCCAGTTCTCTTCCTGATTAGCACCAACCCTCAGTCATGAAAGTTGCATGCCGCTAGCAAACGCGGCTCCCGACAAGGCCCGCGCATGGCCATGCTGTAGACCTCGGCATCACAGGCCAAACAACGCTTGGCCCAATCGGTCAAAGAGTCGTTGTCGAAACTCTTGACTGGTTCGATGATGGCAAGAGTGGGATGGTCAAGGTTCTCGTCGGTACTCACGGCGATGAGAAAGGGGGGGCTTGCCGGACGCATTGCGACCGGCTTTGTCCCCGTTACGCTCGCCGCTGAGGTAGGCGATGAACCGCGCCATCGACCAACCCTGCTGGAACTGTATCGCGTTGATGGACATGACGAGCCACCGCGTGAGAACGTGCGTTCATGCTGGCAGGGGGGCTGTCTCAATTCCCGCGATACCAGGCTGAGGATCGGGGCTAATCAGGAAGTCACAAGAACGGCTGGAGACACCGTCAGCCACCCGCACGACGCTCAGTGTATTGCACTTGATTCTTGAAACTGTCGATGATATACGCCCATTGTTGCCCTGATTGCTCTTGAGACGCCACGCTGGGCGCGACATCGCCATCCGCTTCGCCCTCCCATCGTGCGACGGGACGGTGGCACGGGTGGAGAGCACCAAAGCTCGTTGCGGTGTTTCTGTGGATCTCGATCGGGTTCCTGTAAATTCTTGAGAAAGCGGGAGGTCATCGTGAACGAGAGGCACAACCAGTACAACATCGGCCTGGACAAGAATCCGGCCAATTACGTGCCGCTAACGCCTTTGAGCTTCCTCGCGCGCAGCGCCACCGTTTATCCGAACCACGTCAGCGCCGTCTATGAAGGCCGTAGATTCACCTGGGCGGAAACCTATGCGCGTTGTCGGCGCTTTGCCTCCTATCTCGCCAGCCATGGCATCGGTGTCGGCGATACCGTGGCGGCGATGCTGCCCAACGTGCCGGCGATGGTCGAATTGCACTTCGCTATCCCGATGGCCGGCGCGGTGCTGAACGCGCTCAATATCCGGCTCGATGCCCCCTCCCTCGCTTTCCAACTCGACCATAGCGGTGCCCAGATCATCTTGGTCGATCCCGAATTCTCCAGTGTGATCACGGAGGCGTTGAGCCAGATGAGCGGCCCACAGCCGTTTGTGATCGATGTCGATGATGCGTCGTTTACGGGTGGCGCGCGGATCGGTGCGATAGAATATGAAACCGCGCTCGCACAAGGCGACCCGAACTTCGCCCCGGTCACCCCGCAGGACGAATGGGATGCGATCGCGCTGGGCTACACCTCGGGCACGACTGGCAATCCCAAGGGCGTCGTCACCCATCATCGCGGCGCTTATCTCAATGCCGCCAGCAACATTCTTGCCAGTAACCTTGGCCT
>JAISPN010000261.1 GCA_031274845.1 Acidobacteriaceae bacterium | reverse complement strand
GCTGCCGATGGTGATCGAAGTGCTCAAACACCGCGCTCAATCGTCGCAGCGCCGACCCAATTGACGTAGCCGTCGCTCGCCTCCGCGTCGAGCACCACGAACTCCGGCAGCTCGTACGGATGGAGCGCCAAGAGACGCTCGCGCAGTGCGGCCACGCGATGGGCAGTTGTCTTGATGAGGAGCTGCTGCTCTTCCTCGCTGGTGATGGCGTCCTTCCACCGGTAGACGGAGCGGATCGGGGCGACGAGCGTCACGCACGCCGCCAGACGCTCTTCGACAAGCATCCTCGCAAGCGCTTCCGCGCGCCCGTCGGCAGGCATGGTCGTCAGCACGAGAGCAATGTTTTTCATGGTCGGCACCCAGCCGTCGCGAATTTCAGGTTGTACGTCGCGGTCAGTTGTTGTACTGTCTGTAGGCGCGTGAAGAAGAATGCACCGCTTGCCACCCGGCGAGCCTTACCCATCAAGCGATCGTTTAGTGCGAAGCGGATCGGTCAACTGCTGGCCCTCTTCTTTGCCGTGGTGTTCGCCATCGATGGGATCATCGGCGATCGTGGGGTGCTCGCGCTGATGCGCACGCGGAAGCAGGCGGCGACGCTCGCACTCGAGCTGGAACGTCAGCGCGCCGAGAACACGGCGCTCAGCGAGCAAGCGCGCCGGCTGCGGGACGACCCCGAAGCCATCGAAGAACAGGCGCGGCGCAGCCTCGGCCTCATCCGTCCCGGCGAAAAGGTCTTCATCATCAAGGACCTCGCCAGCCCCGGCCGTTCCGCCGAGAAATAACGTTCCCCGCCGCCGCAGGCGCGCTCCGCTTCTTTCTCGGCCGCGTTATTTTTTGTGCGAGGCGGCGTAGTCCATGGCGAACTGCTTGAGCGCCGGACTCGTCAGGCCGAGCGCCGTCGCTTCAGTGCCCGCGCGATCGGCATCCCATCCGTCCACCACCAGCCGCTTGACCATCCAGAGCGCGGCGGCCCGGTTCGCGCTCGCGCAGTGGACGAAGACCGGCTGATTCGCTGGCGCGGTCACCGCGGCGATGAACTTGTCGACCACCGCCGGATCGGGTTGCGAGGCATTGAAGGGCAGGTTCACGAACGTGATGTTTGCCTGCTTTGCCGCCGCGATCTCTCCGTCCACGTCGGCGCCCTGCTCGCTCGGCAACCGCAGATTGATGACCGCGTTGTAGCCAAGCTTCTTGATGTCGGCAATCGCCGCGGGCGTCGTCGCGCCGGCGCACGCAATCGTCGATTCGAGCTTGTTGAAATTCGTCACGCCCGCGACATTTTCTTTTGTCACCTGCTGTGCTCCTGCGATCTGTACCACCACGGCCAGCATTACGGCGGCCATCCCAATCCTCAGCGTCCGCATTCCCCTTCTCCTTGCCCCGGTCACCCGGCGGTCAGTTCGCGTAGGTAAACGTGTAGCCGCGCTCTTGCGCGCGATTCACCGCGACGATCCCGGCCGGGACGATCACGGAGTTGGTCACCATGTTCTCCGTCAGCTCTTTCAGCACATCGTCGATCTTGGCGCCGGTGCTCCGGGCAATCGCGCCAGCATTCGCTCGCGTCGCGAGCCCGCACACCGCCAGATGCACGCCGCGGCCGACGACAGCCGTAAGCGTGGTACCGGTATTGGTCAGCGCCGCGCCGTAATCGGTGGCGAGGTAGACATTGCGGACCGGCGCGATCTTCGACTTCGGGTCGAGAAATCCGTCCGAGCGCGTGGAGAGCGGCTCCCCGTACTTCGCCCAGATCGCGTCGGTCAGCGCAAACGCCGCCGCCCCATGGCGGATACCGATGACTACCGCCGCATCCGCATCCGTCAGCCCATACGAATCCCGGCTGGCGTTCAGGAAGTTGTTGGCCCAGAAAATCGCGTGACCGAACCCTTCCGGCGTCGTCGCATCGAAGAAGAGACGATGCTTCCCGGCGGTGTGATCCATCCAGTCGTCCTGCGCGTGGCGTGGCACATCCGGACGCCGCGCCAATACATCGCCGGTCGCGCCAGCCGCCGTGCCTGACTGCGCGGCCGCATCACGGACCGTGAATGCCGCCCCAAAGGCAGCGGCTCCCGCGCCCAGACGCGAGAGAAACGAACGTCGCGGTAATACCTGGCTCATGGCGCTCTCCTCGTCGGTGATCGTGTAGTACGCTGAGTCCCGATACACTATCGCGACCGGCACGGTCCCGTCTATGCGCTTCCAACACATTTCGGTCCTCGCCGCTCTCCTGCTCACAGTCGCGACACTTGCGTGCCAAGGCCGGGAGCCCGCCAAAAACGCCTTTCGCTACAAGCTGAGCGGCCCGCTCATCCCCGCCAAAATGACGATGGTCACGGCGTGGGATTTCCCGAAGAATCCGCTCACCGACGACACGCTCGATACGTCGAAGCTGTCGAGCAACGTCCGGCTCGGTTTCGAGATCTTTACCGACACGCCACGCTCCGCGCCCGCCTTCGTTCCCGGCAAGATCTCGTGCAACAACTGCCATTTGAACGGAGGCCAGCGAGAACGCGCGCTCCCGCTCGTCGGCATTGCCGGTCAGTTCCCTGAGTACAACCGCCGCGCCGGACGCCTCATCAGCCTCAACGACCGGATCGTCGACTGCTTCCTGCGCAGCCAGAACGCCACGGGACGCCTGACCGATGGCAGCACCGATCAAAGCGTGTTGCCGACGCCAACATCAAAAGAAGTGCTCGCCGTCTCGGCGTATCTGGCGTGGATCTCACGCGGAACCGGCATGGGCGCGACGCTCGCCTGGCGCGGACAGAATGCGATCCCCAACGACAAGCTGATCCCCCTCGCGTCGCTCGATCGCGCCAAGGGCGAGGCGATCTACACCGAGCGCTGCACGAACTGTCACGGCGCCGACGGACAAGGCGTCACCGTCGGCGACAAACGGCCGGGTCCGCTCTGGGGGAACGATTCGTGGAACGATGGCGCTCGCGCCGGACGCATCTACACGCTCGCCGGCATCATCCGCTGGTCGATGCCGTATCTCGACCCCGGCAGCCTGACGGACGAAGACGCGCAGCAACTGGCCGCCTTCATCGACTCGAAACCACGCCCCGCCTACCCCTTCAAAGATCGCGACTACCTCGTCGATCCACTCCCCCCCGACAGCGTCTACTATCCGCCGCGCACCGCCGCTGGCAAATAACCCCCGGCAGGTATGATGCCGTGAACCTTCTCATGAGACTGCGACGTTCTGAGGCCTGCCGTACATTTCGCCGCCCTACCCACGCGCTGATCGGAGTCAGCCTCGCGCTTGCGCTCGGCCTTGCGGATGTCATCGCACCGGTCCGCGCGGCCACATCGCCACTGACATTCACGGACGTGACCCAAAAGGCGGGCATCGCGTTTGTCCACGAGAATGGCGCGGAAGGCGCGCACTGGTATCCGGAACTGTTCGGCGGTGGCGTCGTCGTGCTGGACGTCGACGGCGATCACTGGCCGGATTTATTGTTCGTCAACGGCAAGCCTTGGACGCCGGCCTCGGCGCACGCACACCACGCCCTCTACAGGAACAACCACGACGGGACGTTTTCGGACATCACCGCCGGCAGCGGCTTCGACACGCTGGCGGCGTACGCCCTCGGCGCCACCGTCGGTGACTACGACAACGACGGCCGAGACGATGTGTTTGTCACCACTGTCGATGGCGGGCGGCTGCTCCGGAACACCGGCAATGGACGATTTGTCGATGTCACCGCCCGCGCAGGCATCGCGCCCACAGGTTTTGCCGTCAGCGCGGCGTGGCTCGACTACGACCGCGATGGCCTCCTGGATCTCTTCGTCGGTAATTACGTGCAATGGTCGCCGGCGATCGAAGCACAAGTGCGATGCACGCAGGACGGTGTCCGCGGCTACTGTGGACCGGACGCGTACAAGGCGACGGCACCCACGCTCTATCGCAACCTTGGCAATGGAACATTCAAAGATGTCACGGCGTCCGCTGGCTTGAGCGGCCAAAGCGACAAGGCGATGGGGGTCGCCGTGCTGGATTACAACGGCGATGGCTGGCCCGATCTGTTTGTCGGCAGTGATCGCGTGCCCGCCAAGCTGTATCGCAATGACGGCCACGGACATTTCGTTGACGAAGCGGTCCCAGCCGGTGTGGCCGTGAGCGAAAACGGCGCATCGCGCGCCAATATGGGCGTCGATGCGGCCGACTACGATCGCTCGGGACGACCGCATATCGTCGTCGGCAACTTCGTCAACGAGATGCTCGGGCTGTATCACAACGAAGATGGCGCGGTCTTTCGAGACGTCGCGCCACGGTCGGAGATCGCACGCGCAAGCCTGCTCTCGGTTACGTGGGCTACATTCTTCTTGGATGCCGATCTCGACGGTTTTTTAGACATCCTCGCGGTGAACGGCGGAACCGACGAGTCTCAGGGGCGAGATGCGCGCGCGCGTATGAGTCAGCCACCGCTTCTTCTCCGCAATCGCGGGAATGGCCTGTTCGAAAACATCACGTCTCAACTTGGTTTAGATAAAAAATACTATAAGACTAAATCAATTGTCCGAAATAAGCAGAGCGACGCCCTTCGTCTATGGAATGCCGCGAAAAAATTGCGTCGGTCAGCCTTTCGGACATCCTGCCGAAGAATGATTTTTTTTCACCAAAAGCCATAAAGCCCACTCCTTTTATAATTCAAACTCATCGCCGAGCTTGAGTGAGATCACTTTCGATATCCCCTGTTCCGGCATAGTGACTCCGTAGAGTATATCAGCGTATTCCATCGTCGCTTTCTGATGCGTCACAAGCGCGAATTGAATCCCTGCGAAGCTTTTAAGATATGTGGCAAACCTGTCTATGTTGGCGTCGTCGAGCGCCGCTTCGACCTCATCGAGAATGCAAAACGGCGTCGGCTTTGTCTTTAAAACGGCGAACATCAGCGCTATCGCCGTCATCGTCTTCTCCCCGCCGGACATGAGGTTTATGTTCTGCAGTTTTTTTCCGGGGGGCTGCGCGATTATCTCTATCCCTGATTCAAGTGGAAGCGCCTCATCCTCAAGCCTTAATTCGGCGTACCCGCCCCCGAAAAGCGATTTGAAAATGTCTGTGAAGTTTCCGACGATTTTGTCGAAGCTCTCTTTAAATTTTTCTTTTATCGTCCTATCCATGTCGTCAATGATCTGGTTGAGTCCGCTCATCGCCTTTAAAATGTCTGCGCGTTGGCTGGTCAGAAAAGCGTATCTTTCGCTGACAGTCTCGTATTCTTTTATCGCCCCGACGTTGACTTCACCGAGTTCCTTTATCTTGCCTTTTATGTCCCTGCTTTCCCTTACCGCTGCCGGCATCGCGAAGTCTTTTTTTCTGAATTCTATAGCCTGTATGTAGGAGACCTCAAATTCTTCCCAGAGCTTGTCCTTAAAATTGTCGAGCTGGGTCTCATTTTTCGCTTTCCTTATCTCAAGCTCATATTTCTGTGATTGGAGCGCCGAGAGTTTGTCGTCGAGCGAGTCTTTTATCCGTGTGCTCTCTGTGAGCATGCTCATCGCCTCGGTTTTTTCATCGGTAAGTTCG
>JAISPN010000260.1 GCA_031274845.1 Acidobacteriaceae bacterium | reverse complement strand
CTAAAGCTCACGAGCACGCCAGAGCAGGGCACCACCGTCAGCATTGAAATCCCCGAGCTCACGGTCGCGGATCGGGCCACGGCGTAATGTCCCCGCACACCGACGTCCCGTTGCGCGCGCTCGTCGTCGACGATGAACAACCGGCGCGAGACGAACTGGGATTCCTGCTCGATCAGTGCGACACCGTCGAGGTGATCGGACACGCCAGCAACGGTCTCGACGCGCTCGACAGCATCACGCGGCTGCGCCCCGATGTGGTGTTTCTCGATGTCCAAATGCCCGGGCTCACCGGCTTCGAAGTCGCGCGACGGCTGCTGCACGACGGCGCGCCTGGCAGCGGACCTACCGGGCCCACCACGCACATCATCTTCGTTACCGCGTTCGACCAGCACGCGATTGAAGCCTTCGACGTCAACGCCATCGACTACCTGCTCAAGCCGGTCGATCCAGCACGGCTCGACGTGGCGCTACAGCGGGCGCAACGCCGCATCAGCCTGGAACGTCAGGCCGCTGGTGACGGCGCGACACACGGCGTCGCGGCGGAACAACTGGAGAAAATCATCCAGCTCGTCTCCGAGCGTCAAAGCCGGCGCGAGCGGCTCGCGGTCAAAGTCGGCGAACGCTTTCTCCTCGTGCACGCGGACGATATCCTGTATGCGTCGCTGGTCGACGAAAGCATCACGATCGCCACGGGACAATTTCAGGGCACGTCCAACTACCGGACCCTCGACGAGCTTCACGCACGGCTCGACCCGAGTGTGTTCTGGCGCGTGCACCGATCGCATCTGGTGAACATCAACAAGATCAAGGAGATCGTCCCTTGGTTCAGTCGGAACTACATTCTGCGGATGAAAGACGAAAAGGCGACCGAGATTCCGGTCAGCCGCACGCACACGCGCCGTCTGCGGGACTACCTGAAACTCTAGATGGCGCCGAAGCGCGACATCATCGGCAACATCCAGCTCCGGCGATGCGACTGTTGTGACGACACGCACTGAAGACGTCACGCGCGTGCTCACACGCGTGCTCATCCTCAACCTCGCCGTGGCGATTGCCAAGATCGCGTTCGGCTACGCGAGCGGCGCCATCAGCATTCTGTCGGACGGGTTCCACTCGCTGATTGACGCCACGTCGAATGTGGTCGGTCTGGTCGGCATCCGCGCCGCCAGCCGTCCGGCCGACGAGGATCACCCGTACGGCCATCGCAAGTACGAAACGGTCGCGGCGGCGGCGACCGCGGCCTTTCTGCTCGTCGTGCTGTTCGAGGTGTTGCGCAACGCGTTCAACAACCTGAGCGGCCGATCGGCGCCGCTCACAATTTCAGTCTCCGGCTTCGTGGTGATGGCGGTGACGCTCGTCATCAACCTGGTCGTCGTTCGCTACGAGACGCGCAAGGGCAAGCAGCTTGGCAGCGAGCTGCTCCTCGCGGACGCCATGCAAACGCGCGGCGATATCTGGACATCGATCGCGGTGACCGTGGCGCTGGCCGGCGTCTGGGCCGGCGTGCCGATTCTCGATCCGATTGCCGCGCTGGTCGTCGCCGGATTCATTGCCCGCGCGGGGTTTGAAATCGCCTCGTCGACGGCGCACATCCTGAGCGATCGGATCGTGATCTCCGGCGCGGACATCGAACAGGTGGTGATGACGTTACCCAGCGTGCTCGGCTGCCACCACATCCGGACGCGCGGATCGGTCGATCACGTCTTCCTCGATCTCCATGTCTGGTTTCCCCGAGATATGTCACTCGAGGAAGCGCACGCGCGATCGCACGACGTCAAGGACGCGCTCATGGCGCGCTATCCGGAGATCGCCGATGTCGTGATCCACATCGAACCTCCGCCCGCCAACTGGCAGCCCTGACATCAACGCGGCGATGCCCCGCGCGACGAGAGACCGCCTACTTCGTCACGAGTCGAATTTCAAACAGCTTCGGCCAGAGCTTGCCGGTGACGAAGAGTCGATCGCCGGTGGCATCGTAGGCAATCCCGTTCAACACATCGACGCTTTCCATCTCGCGCGCAGAGAGGAGGCCGCGCAGGTCCACGTAGCCGATCACGATGCCGGTCTGTGGATTGATGCGCGCGATGTACTGCGTTTGCCAGACGTTGGCCCAGACCTCTCCCTTCACCCATTCGAGTTCGTTGAGGTTCTTGAGCGGACTGCCCGCGGCCATCACGCGGACGCGCCGCTTCTCGGCAAACGTCGCCGGATCGAGCACGCGCAGAAACTCGGTGCCGTCGCTCATGAAGAGCGATGTCCCGTCGGATGTCAGCCCCCATCCTTCGCCGCGATACTGAAACGAGGTCAGCTGCTTGAAGGTCGTCTTGTCGTACACGAAGGCGACGCCTGATTGCCACGTGAGCTGGAACACCTTCGGGCCGAACACGGTGATCCCCTCGCCGAAGTACTGCTGCGGCAGATCGATTTTCTGCAGGACGCGTCCTGTCTGCAGATCCACCTTCCTCAGCGACGACCGGCCGTTCAGTCCCGTGCCTTCGTAGAGCACGCCGTCGAGAAACTGCAGCCCCTGCGTGAAGGCATCGCGATCGTGCGGGTAGGTGTGCACGATGGTGTAGGACGACACCGGGACGCTCGAGACGCCTCCGGTCGCAGGCGCTTGTGCCAGCATCACCCCGCCGGCACAGGCGGCACACACCATCACCCAGACGAACCATCGAAACCCGCGCATCAGCGTCGCTCCTGCCGTGTATACGTGCCGCTCTTGCCACCGGTCTTCGACATCAAGCGGATATCGCCAATGACCATCGTCTTATCCACCGCCTTGACCATGTCGTAGATGGTCAACGCCGCGACCGCGACGGCGGTCAGCGCTTCCATCTCCACGCCAGTCTGCGCCGCCGTCTTCGCGCGCCCTTCGATGGTGTAGCCGCGACTGGTGGGAATGAGCTCGACGTGTACCGACGAGAGCGGCAAGGGATGACAAAGCGGGATGAGCGTCGAGGTCTGCTTCGCCGCCATGATGCCGGCAAGACGCGCGGCTTGCAGCGGATCGCCTTTCTTCACCGCGCCCTGACGAATCTGACGCCGCGCCTCCGCCGACATCGTGATCGATCCGCGAGCCACGGCTTCTCGAACCGTCACTTGTTTCTCGCCGACATCCACCATCCGCACGCGTCCCTGTTCGTCGACGTGCGACAGCGTGCGCGGATGTCTGGTTTTCGCGTTGGCCATGACTGTCCTTAACGGATTCCGCGGGTGATCATGCGCGCACGATCTCGCCGCGAGCCAGATAAAACGACAGGCTCTCGAGAGAGACCGTCAGATCGACGCTCTTCACCTTCACGCCGTCGGGCACCTTGAGCGCGCCGGGCGAGAAGTTGAGGACCGCCTTGATGCCGGCGTCGACCACCAGATCGACGACCAGTTGCGCGGCAGACGTCGGCACGGCAAGAACGGCGATGCTGATGTTGTCGCGACGCGCGTGCTTGCGAAGATCGAGGATGTCGTAAATGGGCGTCCCGCCACGAGAACGCTGACCGATCTTGGACGTCTGGTTGTCGAAGAGGGCCAGGATCTCGAAGCCTTCCTGAACAAATCCCGGATAGTCGGCCAAGGCGAGCCCCAGGTTACCGGCGCCGATGATGCAAACGCCAAGCCGGCGATCGAGTCCCAAAATCTGACGCAGATGACGTTTGAGATCGCGGACGTAATAGCCGACGCCGCGGACGCCGAACTCACCGAAGTACGCGAGGTCCTTGCGAATTTGCGCGGCATTCAGATCGAACTGCTCGGCGAGCGCCTGCGAGGAAATCGTCCGCGCGCCGGAGGCTTCCAGTTCGTTGAGGCAACGTAAATAAATGGAGAGCCGGTTCGTCGTCAGCTCAGACACCTGTTCGAGGCTCTGTTTGGACTTCGGGCTCGGTGTGCTGACTGTGTTCCGCGTTTTCACGAGCTTCGGGCTAGTGTAACAAAACCGCCGTGTTAATATCCCGAACCTATGGCTACGCCTGCTGCTCCGTCACCATCTCACGCCTCGGAGCATGCTGCCGACGGCGGACGCTTCGAGCCCTACGTTCCCGCGACGGAATCACCGGCAGAGTTCACGCTGAAAGCGGTGGTCATCGGTTCGCTGTTTGGCCTGCTCTTTGGCGCCTCCACGGTGTACCTCGGTCTCAGAGCGGGCCTCACCGTCAGCGCCTCGATTCCAATCGCCGTTCTGGCGATCTCAATCCTGAAGCGGATGGGCGGCTCCACGATTCTCGAAAACAACATCGTCCAGACCATCGGCTCGGCGGGTGAATCGATCGCGGGCGGCGTTGTCTTCACCGTGCCGGCGCTCATCTTCCTTGCGTCTGGCGCCGAATACTTCAACTACTTTCAGATCACCATGCTCACGCTCGCCGGAGGATTTCTGGGCGTGCTGATGATGGTGCCGCTGCGCCGCGCGCTCATCGTGAAAGAACATGGCGTCCTTCCGTACCCGGAAGGCACCGCCTGCGCCGAAGTGCTCGTCGCCGGAGAAAAAGGGGGCCATCTCGCCTCGCTGGTGTTTGGCGGACTCGGTACCGGCGCGCTGTGGAAGGCGCTGTCGTGGGTGTTCAATCTGTTCCGCACCGAAGTCGGCTACACCACGCCGCGCACGAGTCAGTTTCCAAACGCCGCGCTCAACATCGACATCTCGCCCGAATATCTGGGGGTCGGTTACGTCATCGGTCCGAGCATCGCGGGAACGATGTTCGCTGGCGGCGTGTTGTCGTGGATGGTGTTCCTGCCGCTCCTGACGATTCTCGGCGCCTACATCAACGTGCCATTCCCGCCGATTCATCCCAACTTCGCCAACAATCCGGCAACTGGCCACCCCTTCCTGATCTCGGAAATGGCGCCGGACCAGTTGTGGAGCGCGTACATTCGCTACATCGGCGCCGGTGCCGTGCTCGCGTCAGGACTCATCACGCTCGCGCGAACGATTCCGACCATCCTCTCCGCGGCCGTCGAAGGTCTGAAGGGGCTCAGCGGCAACAGCGGCAGCGCGCCACGCCGGACGGAACGCGAAATGCCAATGAGCGTCGTGCTCATCGGCACGTTGCTTGTGGCGTTGTTTCTCGCGCTCGCGCCGCAGATGCCGATTCATGGCAATCTCCTCGCCGCCCTTCTCATCGTCATCTTCGCGTTCTTCTTCGCCACCGTCTCCTCGCGGATCACGGGGCTCATCGGCACCTCGTCGAACCCGATTTCGGGCATGACGATCGCGACGCTCATCCTCACCTGCCTGCTGTTCGTCGCGCTCGGCTGGACGGGCGATACCTATGGGCCGGTTGCCATCTGCGTCGGCGCGGTCGTCTGCATCTGCGCGGCAAACGCGGGGAACACGTCGCAGGATCTCAAAACCGGATACCTCGTCGGCGCGACGCCGTATTACCAGCAGATCGGCCTGCTCATTGGCGTGGCGGTCTCGGCGCTCTCCATCGGCGTCACGACGCTCTACCTGCACCGCGTGTTCACGATCGGCTCTGCCGCCATCGCGGCGCCGCAAGCCACGCTGATGGCCACGATCATCAAAGGACTCCTCAGCCAGAATCTACCGTGGGGGCTGGTGCTCGTCGGCGTGTTCATCTCCGTGACGCTCGAACTGTGCGGCATCCACTCGCTCTCGTTCGCCGTCGGCTCCTACCTGCCGATTGCGACGACCGCGCCGATTTTCGTCGGCGGCCTCGTGCGCTGGTGGGTCGAACGGAGCACCGGCGTGAAACAGGAATCGGATCTGAGCGCCGGCGTGCTGTTCAGTTCGGGACTCATCGCGGGCGGATCGATCTGCGGAATTCTCTTCGCGCTGCTTGTCGGCACGAACACCATCGGCCCACTGCAAGTCATCGGCAACAGACTCCCGTTCCTCCACGACGAGAGCGCCTTTGCGCAGGTCGCTGGTGGACTGCTCTTCTTCGGCCTCGCGCTCGTCACCGCGCGCGCCGCGAAGCGTCAGGTCATGTAGGCACAGGATGGCCACGTCGAAGCGCGCACTCCTGCTCGTCGTGCTCGTCGGCGTGACGCTGACGGCGCAAACGCAACCGCGTCATGCCACCAACCTCATGATGCTGGTGGCGCAGTCCGGCTACTTTCACGGACGTCCCGTAACGGTGGTCGGTGACATCAAAGTAGAAGATTCAGGCGCGCTGAAGATTTCGGCGGAAGGGTCGTCGCTGCCGATGCTCGCCAAAAACGGCGCCGCCGAAGGGTTGAGCGAAGTCCGCGGCGAGTTCTGGGATCTTGGCCGCATGAATGCCGACGACCCACGCTTGCACGGCTACGATCTGAAACGCGCCATGGGCATCGACCCCGAAGGCGCGTGGCCGCACGCGGGCACCGCACTGGCGCTGGTGCTCACCGCCACACAAGCCGCGACGACGCCGACCGCGCCGTCTATCCGCAACATCGTGCTCTACCCGTCACGCTATCTCGATCAGACCGTCACGGTCGTCGGTCAGTTCAGCGGACGCAATCTGCTCGGCGATCTTCCCGACACGCCGGCGCAGAGCCGTTACGACTTCGTGCTGCGATCGGCAGATGCCGCAATCTGGGTGACCAACCTTCGCCCGAAAGGCCGCGACTTCGATCTCCCCCTCGATGCACGCTCCAACACCAACCGCTGGCTCGAAGTGACCGGACGTGTGCAGCAGCGGCGCGGGCTCCAGTGGATTGACGGTCAGCAAGGGATCATCAAGCTGGCGTCGCCACCAAGCCTCACCACCGACGACACGCAGAAGACGACGAGCGCGCCAGCGCCGCCGCCGGAAGTCGTGTTCAGCGCGCCCATCGAAGACGACATCGATGTCTCCCCCGCCTCGTCGGTACGCCTGCAGTTTTCGCGCGACATCGACCCGACCACCTTGCGCACGCACATCCACGTCACCGACGTCACGAATACGCCGGATGGCGCCGCATCCGCTGCGCCGCCAATCGAGTTCACGTTTCAGTACGTGCCAGGCACGCGCGTGCTCGAATTGAAGTTCCCGGCGCCGCTCGACCCCCAGCACACGATCAAAGTGGAGTTGCTCGACGAGATTCTCGGCACCGACAAGCAACCGCTGGTGCCGTGGGTGCTCCGCTTTACGACCGGCTCGTAGCCGCGATGCTCTCCTGAAGCATCCGCTCGATCTCGGCTTGCACCATCGCAACGAGACGGCTGCGATCCTCGACCGTCATCCCGGCGGTCTCGATTGCCTTGCCGACGCGAATATCCAGCGTGGCCGGATAGATGAGCGGACTTCCCCTACGCATGGACGCCCTCCCGCCACGGATGGCCACCGGCACGATGGGCGCGCCGGCGTTGATGGCCATCACGAAGCCGCCTTTCTTGAACGGCAGCAGCGCATCCGTTTTGCTGCGCGTCCCCTCGGGAAAGATCAGAAAGGAATTGCCCGCGCGCAACGACTGCGCACCTTGCTCGATCGACCGTAGCGACGCTTCTTTATTACGGCGATCGACGGGGATGAACCCTCCCATCCGGAAGGCGCGCGCCAGAATCGGAATCTGATCGATCTCGTGCTTGTAGAGGATGTGCATCCGCGGATGCAGCGCCTCGAACAAAATCGGTGGATCGATGTTGCTTTGATGGTTCGAGCAGTACACCGCCGCGCGATCGCGAAGCACGTGCTCCTTGCCCGTCACGCGGAAGGTGATGCCTGTTGTCAGGAGTCCAAGACGGACACCGGTATGTCCGAGCCAGTAGAGGAGATCTTTCCACCGAAACGTCAACGCCAGCAGCATGCCGGGCGGTCCGGCGATCGCGACATACAACGACACGGCAATGTAGGTGAGCACGGAGCGGACGGCAGCGATGACCACGTGCTGCTGATCATAAAAGAAAAGGCCCGGAAGCTCTCGCTCCCGGGCCGTCATGTCTGGTCCAAGCGTCCGTCAGGACGCCAGTCAACTTACGACGCGCGAACGGCGCGGCGTGCCGCCGGCGCCGATGGCACCGTCTTTACGACGACTGACTTCACGGTCACCGACTTCATGGCGACTTTCGTCGCCCGTGCCGCCACGCGGGCCTTCGTGGTGAAGCAGCGTTCGAGCGCGGTATCGACGCGCCCTTCGATCGACTGAACCGTCTCGCGCATCACTTCCGACACTTCGGAGATGATGAGGAACTTGGCGCGGTCCAGCATCCGCTTTTCGCGGAACGACAGACTCTTCGACTTGGCGAGGAACGTCAGGCTCTTGAGCACGTCAGCCACGTCGTAAATCGAACCGCTCCGCATCTTGTCGGAGTTGTCCTTGAAGCGGCCCTTCCAGTTTTGGTGGTTGTCGATCTTCCCGTCGCCGAGCAGACCAAAGAGGCGGTCCACTTCCTCATCGCTGATCGCGCGGCGCAGGCCGACACCATCAACGTTTGCCACTGGTACAAGCACCATCGTGTCATTGGCGACGATGCGGAGATGGTAGAAACCGCAGGTGGTTCCGAGGATGGTTTTTTCTTCGATGCGCTGAACGATCCCTAGTCCATGATTCGGGTAAATGACCTTGTCGCCGACTTGAAATATCACGAATCCCCCTAGTCAGGCAGCACGATGGCAGGCCGAAAAACACGCCAGCAGTCCCATTAGTATACTGCAAGATCTGGCCGAAATTGGCCGAATTTAAGGGGGTTTGGGCTAATTCCATGGTCGATCGGGCGGGATTGGCAATCCCTGACCGCCGATTGGTCGCCTGCCCTCACGACAAGGCGGTCATTCCACCGTCTAAGTTGTTCACCAGAGGAGGGTTGGAATCGCCACGCGCGATTCACCTATACTGAGTGTTCCGCTGTCCCCTCCATGTGCCGGAGTGGTGAAACTGGCAGACGCGCGGGACTCAAAATCCCGTGGGCTTTACCGCCCGTGTCGGTTCGATTCCGACCTCCGGCACTTCTTTTTACTTCCCTGCTTTTTCTCTGGCGTCCTGCAGCACCGGCTCTTCAGCAGTGAGCGTCCAATCGAGGTTGGCCGAGGTTACGACCAGGTAGTAGCGATGCGGCAACTCGGTGATGTACGCCACGTCGCTGCCGACGCCTTCAGTATCGATGAGTTCAGCCATGATGCGGCCGCTGTCGCCGCTGTTCGCGGTGACATACAGGTAGCCGCTGCCTGCTGGTGACTCGTGGCTGGTGCTCCAGCGGACGCGCCAGGTGAGGCGCTCGATCGGAAAGGTTTCAAGCTGCGCGTTGCCATGTCCGCTCCAGGTTCCGATCGTGTTCCAGACGACATCCTGTTCGGCGCGGGCGGGGGGCCTAGACGCGGGCGGCTGCCGGCAACCGGCCAACACCACATCGCACATCAGGACGAGGAGGAGAACGCGCGTGCGCATCAGCGGCGAATTGTACTGAACTCTTGTTGGCCGCTCGTCCCCTCACGCGGGTATGATCACAGCGATTCTCGACATCACTCATGTCGCGCATTTCACGACGGTCGTTCCTCGGCGCAGGCCTGACGCTCTGGCCACTGGCGCGTCGTCTCTCGGCATTTCAGATCCCCGTGCTCCCGGCGTTTACCCGATCGCCGTTTACGCTCGGCGTCGCATCTGGCGATCCGGCACCGGACGGCGTCGTCCTCTGGACCCGTCTGGCCCTCGATCCGCTCGAAGGCGGCAACCTCGATCCGGTCCCCGTGCCGGTCCACTGGGAAGTCGCGCACGACGAGCAGTTCCGATCGATCGCCACACATGGCACCAGCCTCGCGCGTCCGGAGTTTGCGCACGCGGTCCATATCGAAGTCGACGGCCTCTCGCCCGCGCGTGACTACTGGTATCGCTTCCGCGCCGGCGACATCTTCAGCCCGGCGGGGCGCACGCGGACCACGCCCGCGGCCAATCGGCGCGTCGACCGGGTCCGCTTTGCCTTTTCGTCCTGTCAGAACTGGGAACAGGGTTATTTCACCGCGCTCAAGCACGCGGCGGACGAGCCGATCGACGTGATGTTTCAGCTCGGCGACTTCATCTACGAACAGGCCGGACGCCCAGGCCGTCCACGCATGCACCTTGGACCGCGGCTCACGACGCTCGACCATTACCGGAGCCGTTACGCTCAATACCGCACCGACCCCGATCTGCAGGCGGCGAGCGCGGCGTTCCCCTGGATCGTCACCTGGGACGATCACGAGGTGGACGATAACTACGCGGGCCCGTTCGATCGACAGCTCGATCCCGTCGAGCAGTTCCTCGTGCAGCGCGCGGCCGCCTACCGCGCGTACTACGAGCACATGCCGCTCCGTCGCGGCTCGCTGCCCACGGGTCCGTATGCGCAGATGTACCGGCACGTCGCGTTTGGCGATCTCGCCTCGTTCTTCGTCCTCGACACGCGTCAGTACCGCAGCGACCAGCCGTGCAACGACGGCGTCCACGAACCGTGCGACGGCGTGCGCGACCCTTCGGCGACGATGCTCGGCGACGTGCAGGAGCAGTGGCTGTTCAACGGACTCCACCGCTCGGCGCGACGCTGGCACCTGCTGCCGCAGCAAGTGATGATGGCGCGCGTCGATCTCGCGCCCGGCCCCGACGAAAAGATTTCCATGGACCAGTGGTCCGGTTACGACGTGCCACGGACCCGTCTGTTGAACTTCTTCGCCACGCGGAAACCCTCGAATCCGGTCGTCTTGAGCGGAGACATTCACAACAACTGGGTGAACGATCTCAAAGTCGACTTCCTCGATCCGGCGTCACCGACGATTGGGACCGAACTGGTCGGAACCTCCATCAGCTCAGGCGGCGATGGTGTCGACTTCCCCGACAGCATGCGCGATGTGATGCGCGAGAATCCGTTCGTGCGGTTCTTCAACAGTCAACGCGGCTACGTGCGATGCGAGGTCACGCCTGACGCGCTGGTCGCCGACTTCCGCGTCGTGCCGTATGTCGAGCAACCGGGCGCCCCCATCAGTACCCGGGCGAGGTTCGTGGTGGAAAATGGCCGCGCCGGCGCCGAGCGCGAGAGCTAAGCGAACATCCCTAAGGACTGCTGATTGCCACGCGTGTCATTCCGAACCCTGCTGGGCCTGACATCGATTGTCGTCAACGTCACCCTGGCCGCCATGCTGGCCATCTTCGCGTACGGCGCCGCGAAAGATGCGGTCATCGATCAAACGCTGCACTCGGTCGCGCTCGTCGCCGAAAGCCGTCAACATGCGCTCGACGACCTGCTGACCCGCCGCCAGCAGCGGCTCGAAGAATTTCTGTCGAGCGCCATCTCTCTCTGCGGCGAACAGAATGTCCGCGGCCGTTACGGCTTCGAGGAGCAGTGCCTGCGGGCCGCGGTGACCGGCCTGCGCCGCAGTGAAGGCGCCACATCGACCGAAGTCCAGTATCGCAACCGGCCGATCTCCAGGAGCGGTCCCGCGCTGGCGATTACACCGCCACCCCCCGGTCAACTCGCGCACATCGTCTCCACGGCCGACACCAACGGCTACGCGATGCACGCCTCAAGTGCCGACCTCACGATCGATGTGGTATTCGACCTCGACGAAATCAACCGCGTGTTCGCGGATCGCGCCGGTCTCGAGCAAAGCGGCGAGTCGTTCATGACCGACGCGCTCGGCTACCGGCTCACCGCTACGACGCTTCCGGTGCCGTCCGACTACCCGGTCCGCATGGCGGTCATCAACTTGTGCCTGCACGGGTCCGAACAAGTCGATCTGACGAAGGATTACCGCGGCGTCAATGTGATCACGGCGGCGCGGCCAGTCCGCGACATCGGCGGCGGGTGCATCGTCGCCAACCTCACCTACGACGAAGCGATGGCGCCGGTCGCGCGGCTCGGTCCGGTTTTGGCGTATGCCGCCGCGGTGCTGGGGCTCACCGGCGGACTCGTGTCGATGGTGCTCGCGGGCGTCATCACCCGCCCGATCAAGCGGCTGGCAATCGCGGCGCGTGAGCTAACCGAAGGTCATCTCGAAACGCCGATTCCCGTCGCAGGCCCCTCCGAAGCGCGGCAACTGGGCCTCTCGTTTTCTCGCATGGCCGCGTCCATTCGCGATCTCGTGAAACGCGAGCGGCACGCGCGGTTCGACGCGGAAGCGGCCAGCCGCACGAAAGACGAATTTCTGGCGACGCTCTCGCACGAACTGCGGACGCCGCTCAACGCCATTCTGGGTTGGGCGTCGATTCTCACGCACACAAACTACGACCACGCTCGCGTCGTCCACGCGACCAACGTCATCGAGCGGAACGCGAAGGTCCAGTCGCAAATGATCGACGAGCTGCTCGACGTCTCGCGGATTGCCGCCGGACGCATGAAGCTGCACGTCACGAACGTGCTCGTCACGTCAGCCGTTGACGCGGCGCTCGAATCAGCGAGACCGGGCGCCGAGGCGAAAGGGATTCACCTCGTCGAGCAGATCGAAACGACAGCGCCCACGGTAAAGGCGGACCCGCACCGGCTCCAGCAGATCATCTGGAACCTGCTCTCGAACGCCGTGCGGTTCACGCCATCCGGCGGACATATCCGCGTTAGTGTCCGCCGGGTTGCGGGACAGATCGAGATCGAGATTCAGGACTCCGGCTGCGGCATCGGCCCTGAATTTCTCCCGTTTGTGTTCGAACGGTTCCGTCAAGCCGACAGCAGCACGACGCGCGCGCACGGAGGCCTCGGCCTCGGCTTGGCTATCGTGCGCGATCTCGTCGAGCTTCAGGGCGGCACGGTCACCGCCGCCAGCGACGGCATCGACCAGGGTACGACGATCACGGTCCGGCTCCCCGAAGCGGTCACGGCCGATCTCCCGGAACCGATGGCGTCAGGAACCGCGCATCCTCAAGGCGCACCGCTCGCGGGCGCGCACGTGCTGGTGGTGGACGACGATCCGGATGCGCGCGACGTCCTGAAAACCATCCTCGAAGACGCCGGCGCGCGCGTCACGGTCAGCACCTCGGCTATGGAAACGCGGCTCCTCTTGAAAGACACACGCCCCGATCTGCTCATCGCCGACATCGGAATGCCCGGCGAGGACGGCTATTCCCTCCTCCAGTCGATTCGCACCCTCGAACCCCCCGACGCGCACGTCCCGGCGATTGCCCTGACGGCGCACAGCCGGCCCGAAGACGTGCAGCAGGCGATCGCCGCAGGATTTCAGCTCCACATGACCAAACCGATCGACTCCGTGCGGCTCGTCACATCAATCACCACACTCTTTGAAACTGTGCACTAACCGCAGACGGCTGTCGTGCTACCATGCGCGCCATGTCAAACACCTCCTCACGCCGCGCGCTGCTCAAGCAATTGGGGTTTGCTGGCCTGGGCCTCTCGTTGGCCGAGCTTCCGGTCTGGGCGCTCCCGCCACTTGGCGCCGGCGATGTGGTGGCGCAGTTCACCGATTATCCGGCCTCGTTCAATCCAACGCCGACGCCGCAAAACCGGACGCTCGATCTCCGCACGATGGATGGCGTCTTCACGCCAAAAGATCGCTTCTTCGCGATGCAGCACTACGGGCACCCGCAGGTGGATCTGGCGGCATTCCGTCTGAAGGTCGGCGGGCTCGTCAACAAACCACTCACGCTGTCCCTCGACGACCTGAAGAAGATGCGCGCCACCGATCTGGTCGCCGGCTTCGAGTGCTCGGGCAACAGTCCACGTTCGATGCAGGGGCTCTCGGGCAACGGCAAGTGGACCGGCGTACCGCTGCGCGCGGTCCTCGATCAGGCAGGCGTCAAGGCCGAGGCGCGGGAGTTTGTGTTCTTCGGCGCCGATCACGGCCAGGAAGAGATCGAATGGCGCACGCAGAAGTTCACGCTCGAACAGCAGTTCGGACGGAGCCTGACGCGCGAACATGCGCTCTCGCCCGAGCCGATGCTCGTCTGGGCACTGAACGGCGAACCGCTCACCGTCCACCAGGGCGCGCCGCTCCGTTTGATCGTCCCCGGCTGGTACGGCGTGGCGAACGTGAAGTGGCTGACCGACATCTACGTGCAGGACGAGGCGTTTCTCGGCAAGTTCCAGACGCGGTGGTATCGGACGCTGCGGGGCGAGACGATTAACGGCGAGACCAAGTGGGTCGAAACCGCGGTGACGCGCATGCGCGTCAAGTCGTTCATCGCGCGCGTCACGACAAACGGAAACGCCGCAACGGTGCATGGCTTCGTGCTCAGCGATGGCACCTCGGTGAAGTCGGTTGAGGTCAACGTCGACGGAGGCGCCTGGCAACCAGCCACAATTGATTCGGCGAGTGTCAAAGACAAATACGGCTGGAAGATCTTCAGCTACACCTGGAACAACCCGACCCCTGGCGATCACACGCTCGTCTCACGCGCGACAGACGCCAACGGAATTGTTCAGCCGACGGCCAAGGATCTCGAGAACAAGAAGAGCTTCCTCGAAGACAACTCGCAATTCGTGCGCAAGGTAAAAATCGGCTGACGCCGCGAGACCGCCTGCACCGCCTGACCTGAGGCGGTCACCAGTGAAAGAGCCATCCTTCACGTTCGAGTTCCGCGCGTCTCACGGCCGCTTCCGAAAGCGCCGCCATTCGTGACGGGTGCATGCGGCTGTACGACACCGTTCCATTCAGCAAGAACCGAAGTTCCACCGTCGTTAGATGATCGTGAATCTCGGCGTCGACCGTCTGATGGCGCTTCCTCAATCGCCAAATCCGCTGCTCAGCCATACACGGATCCTATCCGGATCACATTCGGGAACGTGGATCACACGGCCTTCATCTCCATCGTTCGTAAGGCCATCACGTTTTTTTAACAATATCGGCTGTGCTGAACCTGTATCGTATGCCGTCACAAATAAGGCAACACGGCCACCAGAACATTTCCAAGGGAGGGAGCAATGGGACGAATGTTGAGGCTCGGATTCGCGGCGCTCGCTTGTCTAGTGCTCGGGTCTAATATCGCATCTGCTCAAACCACGTCAGCGATCGCTGGCGTCGTCAAGGACGCGAGCGGTGGTGTGATGCCTGGCGTCACGGTGGAAGCCACCAGCCCGGCGCTTATCGAGCGGGTGCGCACCGTTGTCACCGACAACGAAGGCCAGTACAAGATCATCAACCTGCGTCCGGGCACCTACACGGTGACCTTTACGCTCCCGGGTTTCAGCACGGTGAAGCGCGAAGGCGTGGAGCTGACCAACGATTTCACCGCGCAGATTAACG
>JAISPN010000256.1 GCA_031274845.1 Acidobacteriaceae bacterium | reverse complement strand
TCTGCCGCAATAACCTCGACAGGCGTGGCGCATTCAATTGGCCGTGCGCCTCGCGTTTCGTCCCGAGAGAATGCTGGTACCGATGGCTGAACTATCGGTTCACGACGCCAGTGAACGATGTACACTCATCCGTTATTCGAATGTCGGCTCGGAACTGAACTGACTGAAGGAGTGCATGTGATGCTTGGTTTGAATCGCGTCCGCGGGTACCTCCAACCGGGTCTGCCGGGAGTGCTCCTGGCTGCGTTGGCGATTCCTTTCAGTGGCGGCAGCGCGGCTGCCCAGACGGCGAGTCCCGTCACCTACGCGAAGGACATCGCGCCGATTCTGCAGCGGAGCTGCGAGAACTGCCACCGCGTGGATGGCGTGGCGCCGATGCCACTCAGCACCTACGAGCAGGTGCGTCCCTGGGCGCGCGCCATCAAGCAGCGTACCGGCATTGGGCCGCACGCTGGCGTGATGCCGCCGTGGTATGTCGAGAAGAACATCGGCATTCAGCAGTTCCAGAACGATCCGTCGCTCTCCGACGCCGAGATCGCCAAGATCGCGCGGTGGGCCGACAACGGCGCGCCGCAAGGGAACCCGGCCGACATGCCGCCAGCTCGCACGTGGGAAGACGCATCGAAGTGGGCGATCGGCACGCCGGATCTGATCGTCAAGACGCAGTCGCTCACCGTGAAGGGGAATGCGCCGGACTGGTGGGGAGAAATTCCGTCGGTGCCGACGGGGCTCACCGAAGATCGCTACGTGGTGGCGCTCGAAGTGAAAGAGTTCAACGACGTCGACACCAAGGCGACGGACGGCCGGCAAACCGTCGGCGGACGCTTCGTGTTCCATCACATGATTTGGAATACGCGCGTGATTGGCGCCAACGATCCGCAGGCCGATGCGGACCCGTCGGGCCTCGTGCTCAATCCGGGCGCGACGAACTGGCCGGTTCACGAGGTGGGCCGCAACGCGGACTTCTTCGGTCCCGACTCCGCGCGTCTTCTGCGCGCGAACTCCAGCATCGTGTCCGACTCGGTGCATCTGCACTCGAACGGCCGCGACACGACCGCGCACCTCGAGATCGGGTTCAAGTTCGCGCCGAAAGACTACAAGCCGAAGTTCCGCACGGCGTTTGTCGCGCTTGGGAACGGTGTGGATATCGACATCGATCCAAACGAAGAGAACCAGCAGCTTCACGCCTACACGGTGCTCACCGACAACATCAAGGTGCTCTCCTTCGAACCGCACCTCCACGCGCCCGGTCAGCGCATGTGTCTCGAAGCGATCTGGGGCTACAACATCCAGACGCTGAGCTGCGTTGGCTACGACCACAACTGGGTGCGCGGCTACGACTACGCCGACGAGGCAGCGCCGCTTCTGCCAAAGGGGACGATCCTGCACATCATCGGCTACATGAACAACTCGTCATCGAACAAGAACGTGCCGGACCCGCGCAATTGGCAGGGCTCGGGCAATCGTTCGGTCGCGAACATGTTCATCGATCTCGGCAACCGCGTCGCGTTGACTGATGCGCAGTTCCAGGAGGAAATGGCGAAACGCCGTGCCCAAAATCCTGGGAAGGACGTCATCCTCGGGTGTCCGCTCTGTTCTCTGAGCGCGCCATCGCCGCGGTCGTCCACGCAGAATCAGCAGCAACAGCAGCAGTAGTCAGAGGCGAATAGACATCATGAGAGTTGTGTTGAAAGCAAGCGGCGTGGCTGCTGCGGTGCTGGCGTTCGTCTCGCTTGGCGGACGCCTGATGCCATCCGTGTCGGCCCAGATGTTGTCGTATACCAAAGGGCAACCGATCTCTGCGGCCTACGAAGGGTGGGAAGAGGACGCCAGCGGCGCCAAATTCTTCGTCTTCGGCTACATGAACAAGAACTGGGAGGAAGAGCTCGACGTTCCGGTCGGCGCGAGTAACGGCTTCGCGCCGGGCAACGCCGATCGCGGTCAGCCGACGCATTTTCTTCCGCGCCGGAACCGTTTCGTCTTCCGCGTGCCGGTGCCACAGGGGTTCACGGAGACGAACGAGCTCGTATGGACGCTGACCACGGCTGGCAAGACGAGCAAGGCGTATGCGTCGCTGCGCGCCGACTACAAGATCGACGATGTCGTGAAGGCATCGGAGACGGGCGCGCTTGGCGCTGGCACGAGCAGTCCGACCATCCGTTCGAACAAACCGCCAACCGTGAAGCTTGACGGCGCGGCGACGCGCACGGTCAAGGTCGGTCAGCCGCTGACGCTTGTCGCGACGGTGACCGACGACGGCATTCCGAAGTCTCTGTCACGAGACGAGGCCATTGCTCGCAATACGGCCCGTGCGCGCGCGCTTGGTGTGGCGGCTGGCGGCGGCGGTAATAGTGGCGGCAATGCGGCGGCAGGTGGTGGTGCAGCAGCGGCTGCCAATCCTCTCCTCGCCGCAGCGCTTCGTCCACCGACACGCATCACTGTCGGCAAAAACCTTGGGCTGCACCTGTCGTGGTTTGTCTATCGTGGCGCGGGGTTGGAGGCCACCTTCAATCCGCCACAGGTGAAGTCGTGGGAAGACACGCGGGCTGGCGCCAATTCACCATGGGCGCCGGTCTGGTTCGCGGATACGCTGCCTGCCGATGGCAAGCTGACGAGCACCGTGACGT
>JAISPN010000197.1 GCA_031274845.1 Acidobacteriaceae bacterium | reverse complement strand
CCGATCTCTGGCGAAACGTGCCGTGGGACGAGGAGGCCAATCACTTCCTCGACTTCGGCGTGCGCGAATATGGTCCGTCTCCCTTTGATGCGCTGCCGCGCGACCTCGATCGCGCGGTGCAGAAGTTTGGCATCGCCACGGTGCGTCGCAACGGGATGCTTCCGTGGCGGTTCGCGGAAGAGTACGGCAACCTCCAGCGGGCGTTTGAAGGGCTCACGCGCAACGCGCCGTACGCGACGTCGGACATCGTGTTCTTCAGCGCCATCACCGCGCACTACGCGCAGGATTCCACGCAGCCGTTTCATGCGACCGACAACTACGACGGACGGGCCACGGGCAACGACGGCATCCATGCGCGGTTTGAACGCGATCTCATCGAACGGTTTGAATCGCGTCTCAGACTGTCACCGCAGCCCATGGTGATCACCGATCCGAGGACGACCGCGTTTGACACGCTGGTAACCGGGCATGGTCTTGTCGCGCAGATTCTGGCGGCCGATCGCGAGGCGGCGGCCGGGAAGCAGGTGTACGACGATGACTACTTCGAGAAATTTTTTGCGAAGGTGCAGCCGGTGCTCGAACGTCAGTTGTCGTTGGCCATCGCAGAGACCGCTGGCATGATCATCGGCGCCTGGCAACAGGCGGGGCGTCCGGCGTTGCGGTTGAGCGATGTCCGTCCGCCCGAGCGGGTGAGGCGTACGCCGTGACCATGCGTTTGTGTCTCTTGCCGCTTGGTGGCAACCGGTTCGAGTTGTATGCCGAGCTGCCTGACGAGACACCGGCGGCGGTGACACCCAACGCAGGGCTCATACGCCGCATCGTCAATCTGACGGCGGTGAAATGGCGTGAGATGGTGGCCGCGGCGAACGACAACATCAGCCATCGTCGCGACGGCGGGTGGCTGGCGCGGTGGTGCGATCGGCTGATCTGCCACTTGGCGGAGTCGGTGGCGGGACAGCAGGCGTTCTGGGCGCTTGCGCGTCACGACCACGCGACTCTGCGGTATCCCGCGTCGATTGACGAGACGGCCGCGCGCGAAGTGTTATTACGTGTGTTGCGGGAGGCGCGACGCTTGCACGGGCGGTGGCTCGTGTTTGACGCCGTGCTGTTCGTGCCGTCGCTCGTGTTGACCCTCATCCCGTTTCCGAACATCCCCGCGTACTACCTTGCCGTGCGGATCGTGACGCACTTTCAATCATGGCGCGCGGCGGGCCGTGCGCCGGCGCTTGTCTGGACGCTGCACGCCGATGCCGATCTCGCGGAGTTGGCCACGCTCGTCGATGTCCCTCCCGCGGTGCGCGAGCCGCGCGTGCGAGCGATTGCCGAGCGTCTCGATTTGCAGCGTCTGCCGGCATTTTTCGAGCGCATGGCCGCGTGATGCCGCCCCGCTCGGACAACGTGCGCGTGCTATACTCTGCCCCCGGCGCTGGGGCGCCGGACACGCATTGAAACTCCGCGAAATCGCCGAACGGTTGCACTGTCATCTCGATGGCAGCGGCGACGTCGAAATCCACCGCGTCGCTGGCATCGAGCAGGCACAGCCGGGCGATCTGACCTTCATCGCCAATCCGAAATATCAGTCGCAGTTGTCGACGACGAAGGCGTCCGCCGTCATCGTGGCGTCATCGCTCGACGTCACTCCGTCCACGCTGCCGCTGCTTCGGACGGATCAGCCGTATCTCGTCTTCGCGCAAGCGGTGGGGCTCTTCGCGCACGCCGAGTTGCCGGCGCCCGGGATTCATCCGTCCAGCGTCGTGGCGGCCGATGCGCGGCTTGGCGCGGATGTCTCCATCGGTCCGCTGGCGGTCATTGGCGCCGGCGCGACGATTGGCGCGCGGACGATTGTCTTTCCGCAAGCGGTCATCGGCCCCGGCGCGACGATTGGCGACGACTGCGTCCTCCACGCGCGTGTGTCGATCCGTGAGCGCGTCAGGATTGGCCACCGCGTCGTCATTCAGGACGGCGCGGTCATTGGCAGTGACGGCTTCGGGTTCGTGCGTCAGAGCGACGGCTCGCACATGAAGATTCCGCAGCACGCGGATGTCGTCGTTGAAGACGATGTCGAGATTGGCGCGAACACGACGATCGATCGTCCGGCGGTGGGCGAGACGCGCATCGGCCGCGGATCGAAAATCGACAACCTCGTGCAGATCGCTCACGGCGTGCGCGTCGGCGAGCGGGTGCTGTTTGCGGCGCAAGTGGGCGTGGCGGGCAGCACGGTGGTGGAAGACGAGGTGACGCTCGCGGGGCAGGTCGGCGTGGCGGGGCATCTCCGTCTTGGCAAGGGGGTCATCGCGACGGCGCAGACCGGCATTCCTAACTCGGTGGACGCGGGGCAGCTCATCTCTGGTTATCCGGCGATTCCCAATCGCGAGTGGTTGAAGTCGTCGGCGGTGTTTAGAAATTTGCCCGCGCTCAAGAAACAGGTGGCCGAACTCGATCGGCGGATCGCGGCACTGCAGGAAATGCTCGAACCATGCGTGAAGTCCTCAGACGAGTAACGCGCGTCGCGCTCATTGCGATGCTGCCTGCGGCGCTGCTGGTGGGAAGCGCGGTCGACGCGCGCGCGCAGCAGCCGCTCGCCAGCGCGCCAACGGCGGCGGAGTTCTTTCCGCGTTTTGATTTCGCGCTGGCGGCCACGGCGCTCAGCTATCCAGACCCCCGGTTCTCGTGGGATGCGCACTGGATCGGCGATTTCGACTTCTTCAACTACGACGGCGGCCGCGCGCAGTTTCTGGCCGACTACGAGACGCTGCTCGGGAGCGAATTCCAACCCTTCGATCCGTATCAGAGCAACTACACGCTCGAAGCGAGCGGATCGTATTTCGTCGGCTCGACCGAATTTGCCGCCGTCCTCAATCACATTTCACGACACCTTGGCGATCGGCCCAAGTTTCAGATGGTGGCCGAGAATTCGTTGGGCGTGCGTGTCATGCGTCAGGTGACGAGCGGGTCCACCACGATCGATCTGCGCGGCGACCTGCGCAAGATCATCGAGCATGCGTATGTGGACTACACGTGGATGACGGATCTGGATGTCCGCGTGAAGCAGCAGATTGCGCCGCACATTGGCGTGTTCGCGCACGTGAACGGTCAAGTCATTCCGGTCGATCCCGCCATTGCTGGCCGCACGGCGCAGTACGGTGGCCGGGCGGAAGCCGGCCTCCGCCTGCCGGGGACCAAGGGGACGCTGGAACTCTACGGCGGCGTCGAGCGCGTGATTGACGCCGATCCGCTTGACCGCGTGACCCGGCGCTGGCCGTTTGTCGGGTTCCGGCTGCTCCGGGAGTAGCCGCCGGGTACAATCGAGCGATGATCGGCCGGCCCCTTTGGTCGCTGCTCGCGGCCGCGCTCCTGTGCACAGCGCTGACGATCCATCCGTCGGCCGCGGTCCGTCCGCCGAAGCTGCCCTACGACATCTCGACGCTGCCAAACGGCCTCACCCTCATCCTCTCCGAAGATCACTCGACGCCGATCGTCCACCTGCAGGTGTGGTATCACGTCGGATCGAAAAACGAGCGTCCCGGACGCACCGGGTTCGCGCACCTCTTCGAGCACATGATGTTCAAGGGATCGCGCAACGTGCCGCCGGACGAGCACACCTCGAAGATTGCGGCGGTGGGTGGGCAGGCCAACGCCTACACGACCGACGATGAGACGGTCTTTTGGGAGACGCTGCCGTCGCAGTACCTGCCGCTGGCCATGTGGCTCGAAGCCGATCGGATGGCGTCGCTGCGCATCGACAAATCGACGTTCACGCACGAGCGCGAGGTCGTCAAGGAAGAACGGCGGCTGCGCGTCGACAACCAGCCGTACGGACGGTTGGGCGAGATCATCTACGAGCAGAGCTTCACGACGCATCCGTACAAGCACTCGGCCATCGGCAGCATGATCGATCTCGAAGCGGCGTCCATTGACGACGTGCGCGATTTCTACCAGACGTACTACGTACCGCAGAACGCGACGGTCGTTGTCGTTGGTGACATCGACATGGCGCAGGCCAAAGCGCTGGCGATGCAGTATTTCGGCCGCGTGCCGACATCCGGGCGGCCCGTGCCGCGCGACATCCCGCAGGAGCCGCCGCAGACCGTCGAACGCCGCGTTACCGTGACGGCGCCATGGCCGCTGCCAGCGGTCGTGGTCGCGTATCACATCACATACGACGGCCATCCCGATTCGTATCCGCTGCACATCGCGTCGAAGGTGTTGTCCGACGGCCAGAGTTCGCGCATCTACCAGTCGCTGGTGTACGAGAAGCAGTTGGCGGTGTCCGCGTTTGGTGAGGCGAGGCTGATTGAAGATCCGAACATGTTCTATGCCGTCGCCATCGTGCAGGCGGGACAGTCGCCGGCCGACGCCATCGATGCGCTCATCGCCGAGCTGGATCGATTGAAGACCGAGCCTGTCACCGAGCACGAGCTGCAGCGGACGAAGAATCAGTTCGCGCGCGACTACATCCTCGGCCGCGAATCGAATCAGCAGAAAGCGCTGCAGCTTGGCCACGCGGCGGTCCTGCACGGCGACATCACCACGGCGGACGGCGAGTTCGAGATTTTCGAGCACATCACGGCGGCGGATGTGCAGCGCGTCGCGAACACCTATTTCACGGCCGATAACCGCACGGTGATCACCATCATGCCGAGTACGCCGTCCGTCAGTTCCGGAGCCTCAGGACGATGAACCGGTGGTCGCGCCGTGCGTGGACGCTGCTACTGGCGAGCGTGGCGGCTGTGGTCGTGAGCGCGGCGGTGACGCCGCACGCGCTCCTTG
>JAISPN010000097.1 GCA_031274845.1 Acidobacteriaceae bacterium | reverse complement strand
GCGACTCGTACACCTCGACGGCGCGGCGATAGCGCTGCTGCGCGTAGAGCACGTCGCCCCATTGGTCGAGTGGACGGGTGGCCGACGGCGCGAGCGTCGCGGCGCTGCGGAAATCGTGGGCGGCGGCCTCAAGCTCTCCACGGCTGCGATAGGCTTCGCCCCGTTTGAGATAGGCGAGCATCGAATCGGGGTGCAGCGCGAGCGCGCCGCTGTAATCCTCGATGGCGCTCGCGGCTTGCCCCTCGCGGAGCGCCGCTTCGCCCTCGGCGAGCAGCGACTGGTATTCGCGCTCCCGCGCGTCGGACTGGTAGAGGATGGCGGCGGTGACGGCGGCAATGGCGAGCAGCGCCATGACGACCAGAGCCCGTTTCACGGTCTCATGGTACTGCCTTCCCGGCAGGTTTTCTGGAACCTTGGCGACTTTTTGGGGTCTATGTTCGGTAACATGATCTCTGTGAAGCACGTCCGTACAATCGACTGGCCGGAGATCGCGGGGCGGGAAGCGGCGCTTGTGCAACGCTGCGCCTCTGGCGATGAAGTAGCGTTTGCCGAGCTCGTCACCGAGCATCAGCGGATGGTGGTGCAACTCGCGCTGAATCTGCTGGGCGATCGCGAAGAAGCGCTCGACCTCTCGCAAGAAGTCTTTCTCCGGGTATTCCGCACCATTCCTCGTTTTCGTGGCCAGTCTTCGCTGAAGACCTGGATCTACCGCATCGCCGTCAATCAGGCGCGGAACCGTCACCGGTTCTGGCGGCGGCGCCGCCGTGGCGATCAGGTGCCGCTCGACGTCCACATCGCCGAGCACGGCGAGTTGCTGTCGTCCCATACGTCCCGTCCCGATCGCGTCTTTGCGCAGCAGGAGCTGGCCGCGCGTCTTGAACGCGCGCTGGCGTCGCTGCCCTTCGATCAGCGCACGGCGATTGTGCTGCGCGAGGTCGACGGTTTGAGCTACGACGAAATCGCGTACTCGCTTGGCGTGGCGGTGGGGACGGTCAAGTCGCGGCTGACACGCGCGCGCCAGACATTGCGCGTCACGCTGCGCGAGGCGAGGGTTTCGTGAAGGTGCTCACCTGCGCGGCGACGCGCCGGCGGCTGCAGGCCTTCCACGATCGGGAGCTTTCGATCGACGATCAGATCAACGTCAGCGCGCACCTCGAATGGTGCGACGCGTGCGCTGGGACGCTCGCCGGCCTCCGGGAATTGAGCGGCCTCTTGCGGCTGGCGGCGCCCGGCCGTGCCGGTTTCTCCGACGCGGAGACCAGCAGCCTCGAAGCCATGGTCGTGAGCCGCGCGCACGCCGAGCGCACCGAATCGTGGGGCGTGCGCTTCCGCGAACTGCTCAACGACATGCCCACGGTCTACGCGGGGCTTGGCGCCGGGGTGGCGACGGTCGTCTGCGTCATGATCCTGCTGAACATGATGCGGTTTGCCACAAGCGAGTACTCGCCGGGGTCGAATCAGAATCCGCTGACGATCGATGCGCGCATCCTCATGCCGCGCGCGCTCGATCAAGATTTCCTCGCCGTGTCGGATCTTCGTGGCGTGGACGAAGCCGCCTTCACGGTCTCAGCGGTCGTCACGCGCGAAGGACGCGCCGTGAATGTCGAGTTGCACGCGCCAGACGAGAGCGCGCCGCTCGTGGATGGCAGCGTGGAAGCGCAGGTGATGAAGAGCCTCGTCGACGCCATTTCGCTGGCGCGTTTCGAGCCGGCGCGCGTCTCAGGCCTGCCGGTCGCCGTCAGCATGGTCTGGATCGTGGCCAATACAACCGTCCGCGCCGCGAAAGATCCGCTGTTCGACATCACTCCCACGGCAATCCCCACAGGAAAAAAACGCCGGGTCTAAAAGGCCTGTTCGATCCCTGGTGGAGGCGCGTGCGCGCTCTTCGTCGGAAGCTTCGTGGTGATGCGGTCGATTCTGCGCTGCGCGTGCCATGCGTGGAGGCTGACGCACAAACAGGGAGGTGTGACATGGCGTTACCAGGGCAAGCAGGGTGCGGTCATGGGAAGAGAGCGGCGGTCACATCCCGGGCGATGCTGATGGCCGTGGTCTTTACTGTCGGTGTTCCTCTCGGTCCTAGGCTCGATGCGCGCGGCCGCAGTGCAGACCGACCATCTCAATCAATTTGAAGTGGCGTCGGTGAAGGAAAACCGGAGCGCGAGCGGCGCGCGGATCTTCGCCATGCAGCCGGGCGGGCGGTTTCTGGCGAGAAACATGAGCGTGCGCCCACTAATCGGGTATGCCTACACGGCGTCTCCTTCGGCATCCACCGGGTTTCCTCTGGTCCGGATCATCGGCGGGCCGTCATGGATTGACGAGCGGGGGTTCGACGTCGAAGCAAAGGCGGGGCGTGCCGTTACCGCGCGTGACATGCGGGTGATGATTCAGAGCATGCTCGCGGATCGCTTTCAGTTGAAATGGCACGAGGAGACGCGAACGATGCCGATCTACTCGCTGGTGGTCGACAGAAAAGACCAACGACTGGGCGATGGCCTCACACCCTCCGCAGGCCCGTGTACCGATAACCCGGCGTCTGGGTTCGAGGACGAAAAGGGTTTGCCTCGATGCAGCGATCGGTTTCCCCAAAGGGCGATGGGGAAGAATTTACGTATCCCGCTCGCCGACACCGATATGGATCGTCTGGCGGATCGCTTGTCTTCTGCTGTGATCGACCGGCCGGTCGTCAACGCCACGGGGCTCAGTGGCCGCTTCGATATCGACTTCGACTACACGCC
>JAISPN010000246.1 GCA_031274845.1 Acidobacteriaceae bacterium | reverse complement strand
CGACGGGCGGGCGCATCCGATCCGCGTCGAGGTGTCGCGGAAGGGGCTCACGGTCCGCGCGCGCCGTTCGTTGCTGCTGCCGCAAGGCGCGAACGACGTCCGCACGCCGCGCCAAGCGGTGGCCGCCGCGCTCTCGACGCCGCTGCCGATGTCGGCGTTGCCGCTGCGCATTGCCACGTTTTCACTGCAAGGACCAGAGGTGGGTCGCGTGCAACTGCTCATTCATGCCGACATCGGGACCGATTACCCGACGTCGCGGCCGGTGACGCTGGCCTACACGATTGCCGATGCCGGCGGGCGTATCGTCGAAAGTCAGGGAGCGGTCGCGCGGCTTCCGCCGATCATGATCGGCGTGCCGTCCGCGCTGCAGTTCGTGGCTGGCGCGAGCCTGCCGCCCGGCGACTACCTGCTGAAGCTGGCGGTTGCCGAATCGGATCGCATCGGGACGGTGGAACATCAGTTTCACGCCGGGCTTGTGCCGGCTGGCGCCGTCACCTTCAGCGATCTCATGGTTGGTGGTCCGGACGGATCGCTGTCGGATCTGTTGCAGCCGACGATTGGACACACGATTGTGTTCGGCGCCGTCCACGCCTACGTCGAAGCGTACGGGCCAGCGGCTGGCGCGCTCACGGCGAAGTACGAGATCGCGGCGACCGCGGACGGCGAGGCGCTGTTTACCAAGGATGTTCAGGCGCGGACGGCCGGGAGCGCGCGCGCGATTTTCACAGAGGTGCTGCCGGTGCGTCAGTTGCCGCCGGGCGACTATGTCATGCGCGTCACGGTTGCGAACGAGGCGGGCCCCGTGAAGGTGCTGCGGCGATCGTTTGCCGTGGCGGCGCCAGCGGTGTTGATGACGTCGGCAGTGACCTCCGGCGGGACGGTGCTTCCGTTGTCCGAAGTCTATTTGCCGGTCGCCGATGTCTTGCTCACGCGTGCGTTCGAGAAGAGCGACGTGCTCGATCCGCAAGTGCTCGATCGGTTCCGCGCGCGCGTGCCAGAGGCCGAGCGCGCGGCGTTTGATGCCGGCGTGCGATCGCTGTCGTCAGGATCGTACGGGGATGCCGAGCGCAGCTTTCGGCAAGCGGTCTCGTCCGAGGAAGACAGTTCCGCGGCGCTCGTCTACATTGCCGCCACGCTGGCCGCGGTTGGTCGCGATCTCGATGCGGCTGGCGCGTGGCAGTCGTCGATGATTACCGGCGTTGAAACGCCCGAGGTGTACGACTGGCTGGCCGCGGCGCTGATGAGGGTGAAGAATCACGCGCAGGCGCGCAGCACGCTCGAAGAAGCCACCGCGAAATGGCCCGCCGATCCGCGCTTTGCCAAGCCGCTCGCGCTGCTCTACGCGACGCTTGGGCAAGGGCTGCAAGCGTTCCGTCTGCTGGAGCGCCACATCGACGCGCACAAGGACGACAGCGAGGCGATGCTGCTGGGCGTCGAGTGGATCTATCAGTTGGCGGTGATGGGAGTTACCGCGCATTCAGGGGCCGAGGATGTGAAGCTGGCCCATGAATACGCGGATGGCTATCTGAAGACGAACGGCCCGCGCGCGGCGCTCGTTCGTCAGTGGCTCGATTACCTCGACAAGCGGCGGTAAGCCTACTCGCTCTTCTTCGCGCGGCTCCTTCGCGGGGCCGCGTTGCCGGAGGCCGCTGTCTTGCGCGTTCCCTTCCTGGCGCCACGCGCCGCACGCGGCGGCGCCGGTTCGTCCTCGCCGACGACATTGGTGCCGCGGCTGCGCGCGCGCGGCTTCGGCTTGGCGCGGCCGAGGAGTTGCGCCGTCGTATCGACGACTGCAATCGTGTCCGCGTCGGCCACATCCGGATCGGCATCGGTGAGGTTGCCGTCAACGATGGGGAGCGGCTCCTGAAGGCTGAACGGCTGCGGCTCGTCGATGATGTCGTCGCCGTCCATCTGCAGATCGATCGGCGCGGCGACCGGCGCCGCTGGCGGCGCGATGTTGCCGTTGCGCGCGAGCGACGGTCCCTGAAACACCCGCAGTCCGCCACGGCGATCGCGCTCGATGCGCAGCAGGCTTTCGCGCTGGCACGCCTTGAGCAGTTCGATGAGTCCGCTGAAACCATACCGGCGCTCGTCGAAGTTGCTGGCGCGAAGAATCTGCTTCGCGTTGCGGAGGTACATCGGCCAGCGCGCGGTGGTGGCGTTGGCCAGCAGTTCGCCAGCGATGCGCACGCCGTCGGCTTGTTCGCCGAGGCGCGGCGCCGGAACGTAGGGCGCCTGTGCCGCGTTCGGTGCGGACACGCTGGCGCCGTTGGCGGTGCCGTTCGCCGCGCCATCCGCGAGGCCATTCGAGACGGCGCCCTGTGATGCCGCCTGCGGCACGTCTGAGGTTGGCGCAGTGGCGAAGAGATCCGGGCTGCTCTCGGCAGGCGTGGCAGCAACCGCGCGCGCGGCGTCGCTCTCCTCGGGGAACTGATGGTTCAGTTCCACCATCACGCTGCGGCCCGAGTGCTTCAACTGAATGAGTCCCGCCTGCTGCAGCTTCTCGGTGAAGTCGAGGAACGACGAGGCGCCGTAGCTGCGCTCGGAGAATGTCGAGTCGAGTTGCAGGAGCGTGCTCTTCAGCAATCCGGTCTGCGGCGACACTTCGCGATCCGCGAGGATCTTGATGGCGCGTCGCACGATCGGGAACGCCTGCGCGATGGGCGTCGTGGCCATAGGCGCTGGCGGACGGCCGCCACGGGCGCTCGGCTTGCGCACGAGGTTTTCGTAGGCGATGAACTCGTGGCAGTTGCGCTGAAGGATGATGCTGGTAAACGCGCGTCCGCCGACGACAAAGACCTTCTTGTCGTACTGCTTCAGTTTTTCGACGAGCGAGAGGAAGTCGCTATCGCCGCCGACGATGACGTAGGCGTTGATGTGCGGGTGGGTGAATGCCATTTCAAGCGCGTCGAGCGCCAGGTTGATGTCGGCGCCGTTCTTGTCGCCGCCCGGCGTGAGGTTGCGCTGCACGAGGCGGATGGCATGTTGGGTCAGTGCCCGGCTGTATTCGCCGGCACGGGTCCAGTCCGCATACGCGATCTTGGTGACGACCTCGCCGCGCTCCTTGAGCGCCTCGAGAATCGTGCCGATGTCGAAGTGTTCGCCGAGAGTGGTTTTGACGCCGATTTCGATGTTGTCGAAGTCGATGAAAACCGCAAGGTTCACGCGTTCCTGATGGGCCAAAACTAATCCTTGTTAAGGTTGGTGTGCTCGGGGGCGGCAGCGGAGCGCTGCGGGACGGGGCAGACCGCAGCAGCCAGTATCGTGGCAAGGTGCGCAGCGGTCGAAATCCCCGGAGCTTTCGCCTGGAGCGCCCTCATTGTAACCCGAACGCGAAACAGCCTGTTTTCCTTATTCGAAAACAGGCGGCGCATCCGGCTGCGGCCAGACGATGCGCGCGAAGCCGCCGCGTTGCAGCAACTCGCGTCCTTTGCCGCCGCGTCCGGTGACTTCGTACTTGGCGGTGCTGATCGTTTGCTCGCCGCCGCGTGTGGTTTCCACCGTCAGGAGATCGCGATCGCCGTGCGAGGCGATGAAGCCGAGCACCTTGTCATCCTCGTCGTGCAGCTTGATGAGGATGACGCCTTTGCCGGGGCCCGAGAGGAAATTGATCTCGTCGGCGCGGCAGAGCAGTCCGCGCGCGGAGGCGGTCGCGGCGATGACGATTTCGCGGCCCGTCACGCATTCCACGCCGACAACCTCAGCGTTGCTGGCTGGCCGCGCGAAGCGGCGTCCCGCGCGCGTGCTGGCGTCGACAAACGCGTCGAGTCCGAAGCGCAGCGCGTAGCCGTCGCTGGTGACGGCAAGTGCGTGTACCGGCGGAATGAGCGGATCGTCCGCCGACGCGCCCTTCTTTGGTTCCGGCGGCGTGATGTTGCCGATGGCGCGCGGATCAAGGCTCAGTGCCGCGACGACGCGTTCGCCGTCCTTCAACTTGAAGAGACGCTGAATCGGTTCGCCGTAACCGGTGGAGGCTGGAACGTCGATGACGCGGCAGGTGTAGGCGACGCCGAAGTTCGTGAAGAACACGACGGTCGCGCGCGTGCTGCCCGCCAGTGCCGCGAGCACGGCATCTCCCTCGCGCAGCCGTGTCGCGGCGAGATCTTTTACTTCCTTCTGACGCTTCACCCATCCGTCGCGCGAGACGATGACGACGTTGTCCTCGTCGATGATGAAGTCGTCGGCGGAATATTCGGGTTCTTCTGAATCGCTGGCGATCGCCGTGCGGCGTTTGTCGCCGTAGGTCTGTTGAATCTCTTCGAGCTCCTGCCGCACCAGCTTCCACCGGCTGGTTTCGTCCGCGAGCAGCGCGTCGATGCGTGTGGCGCGCGCGCGCTTCTCGTCGAGCTCCTTGCGGATGATGAGGATTTCAAGACGCGCGAGGCGGTAGATCTTGAGTTCGAGGATCGCGTCGGTTTGTTCGGCGTCGAGCTCGAACTGCTTCATGATCGTGCCGGCCGCATCCGCCTTGCCGTCGGATTTGCGGATGATGCGGATGATCTCGTCGAGCGCGTCGAAGACTTTTTCGAAGCCGGTGAGGATGTGGATGCGCTTCCGCAGCGCGGCAAGCTCGTGTTCGAGCCGTTTGGTGACGACTTCGAGACGGAAGTGCAGGAAGTGCCAGAGGATCTGCTTGAGATCGAGGCGCTCCGGGCGTCCGACGTCGAGGTTTTGCTCGACCGGGATGAGGCACGTCAGGTTGACGGCGAAATTGATCTGCAGCGGCGTGTGCTTGAAGAGGTACGCCATGACCATCTTTTCGTCGGCGTCCTTCTTCATCTCGATGGCGATGCGCACGTCTTCGGTCGAGAGATCCCGCACGTCGAGCAGTTGCGGCAGCTTGCGGCTGACGACAACGTCGGCGATCCGTTCGACGAGCTGCGCCTTGTTCACCGTGTAGGGGATGCTCTCGATGTAGATCGTTTTCGTCGAGCGCGTTTCTGGACCGATGTCCCAGGTGCCGCGCAGACGGATCGATCCGCTGCCGGTTCTGTAGATCTCCTTCAGCTCCTCGGCGCTGTTCAGAATTTGACCGCCGGTCGGGAAGTCTGGTCCTTTCACGTAGCGGCACAACTGCGCGTTGGTGATGTCTTCGTTGTCGAGCAGTTTGACGAGCGCCGTGCAGACTTCGGTGAGGTTGTGCGGCGGGATGTTCGTCGCCATGCCGACGGCGATGCCGGTTGTGCCGTTGATGAGCAGATTCGGCAGCCGCGCCGGCAAGACCACCGGTTCGGTTTTCGTTCCGTCGTAATTCGGACGGAAGTGCACCGTCGCCTGCTCGATTTCGGTGAGCATTTCGTCGCTGATGCGGGCGAGACGGCATTCGGTGTAACGCATCGCGGCGGCGCTGTCGCCATCGAGCGAGCCGAAGTTGCCCGAGCCGTCGACGAGCGGATAGCGCAGCGAGAAGGCTTGCGCCATGCGGACGAGCGTTTCGTAGAGCGCGGCGTCGCCGTGCGGGTGATAGCTGCCCATGACGTCACCGACGACCTTGGCGCACTTGCGGTGCTTGGTGTCGGCGGTCAGGTTCTGCTGCCACATCGTGTAGAGGATGCGGCGTTGCACCGGCTTCAGGCCGTCGCGGACATCGGGCAGCGCGCGAGAGGTGATGACCGACAGCGCGTAGTTGAGATACCGCGACTGCGCCGCTTCGTGCAGCGCGACGTGCGTGGTGCTTCCGCCCTGTCCGCCGGACAAGGCCGGAGGCGGCATGGCCCCTGCGGCGTTTGGTTCCGCGTCGTCGAACAGTCCGTGCGTCTCGTCGTCGTTCCTGCGTTTTGCCAAAACCGTGAGTCCCCAGTCGTCAGTTCAGTGTGGTGCGCCCGGATTGTACCAAGCGGCTGTTGATGCGCGACATCGGCGAGGCGTCCCACTCATTCGCGCGGGAAGGGGCCGGTCCATCCGAGGAGCGCCAGCAGCTCAGAGATCACCATCGCCGTCGCGCCCCAGATGTCGACGCCTTCCACGGCAAACGCCGGAAACGCGATGCGTTCGCCCTCGCGTTCGAGCGTGCGCCACACGAGGCGATCGGCGCGCATCAACTCGTCGATATCGACGTCGAGGACGCGCGCGACCTCGTCGGTCGCCAGACGATATGCCGGTTTTGTGTGCAGCGTTGCGACCACCGGGTGCAGACGGAATCCGCTCACCGGGATGTCGACCGGCGTCAGCGGACCGATGACGTGTACCTGATCGGCGCTGATGCCGATCTCTTCGTGCGCTTCGCGGAGCGCGGCGGCTTCAACCGTTTCGCCCGGTTCGATGACGCCGCCGGGCAAAGAAATCTGTCCGCGATGACGGCCGAGCGTGTGTGCCCGTTCGGTGAGGACGATGCGCGCGCCAGCCGCGTGCGGGACGACGAGCAGCAGTCCTGCCGCGTGACGCAGCTGCTCGACGTGGAATCCGTCCGGCCATCTGCGCGGGTGGCGCGGCGCCATCCATTGCTGTGCCGATGTGCCTGGCACCTGTGGCGGGATGCATGTTGCGAGGCGAACGCACAGCTCGTCGAACTGCACAGTCGTGATGTCAGAAGAGCGTCATCTGCGGACAACTGCCCTGCGGCGCCGGGTACGACGCGGACGTGTACGCGGCAACCACTTCCGCGGCCATCATCGCGTAGCCCTGATCGTTGGGGTGAAATCCGTCGCTCGAAAAAGTGCCGGGTTGATAGAAGCGCGCGTCGCACATCAGATCGACGACCGCCACGCCGGCGAGACGATTGATCTGGGCCGTCATCCCGACCGAGGCGCGCTGCGCGGCCTGGCGTTGCGCGAGCGAGGCCGTGGCCAGATACGGCAAGCCGCCCAGATTGGGCAAGTTGAAGACAACGATCCGCGCTTTGGGAGCGAGGCCGCGAATCGTCGTCAGCAACGTCGTGTAGTCGGCGCCGAAGGCGGCCACCTCCTGGTCGATGAAACCGGACGGATTGTTTCCCCCCGCGCCGCCGCCAAGCGCGGACGTGAGGACGTTGATGTCGTTCGCGCCGGTGAACACGGTGACGAGCGTGGCATCACGCCGCACGAACGGCGCGGTCGACTGCGTCAGGTTGAACATGACGTCGGTGCGCCCGTACTGCGCGGCCAGATCCTGAAAGCCACGGCTAATGACCGCGCCGGGAATCCCGAGCGGATACGTGTCGACGAGGAATCCCTGACTTTTCATCTGGCGCGCGGCGACATACACGTAGCCGTTGCCGTCGCAGTCGAGAAACGGTAGGCAGACCTTCGACGATCCCTCGCCGGTGACGTCGCTTGCGCCAACCGGCGAGTACACCACGGTCGATCCGGGCGTGGGCGGTGTGGGCGCGATGGGCGAGTTGTTGTTGGAGCAGGCCGCGGCGGTGAGGGTGACTATCAGAATGGCGAGCGCGCACGCCGCGGGAACACGATGAATCCGCATTTTTGAATGGATGACGGCAGCCGTTAGAAGTTGCACGCAGTTGAAAGGTCCACAGTGTTGCTCTTGACTAGAATGACATGGGACAACGAAGCACGATGCGATTGTTGAGTATCGGTCGCGTAGTTGCAACCTCGGCCACGGTGGTGATGCAAGGGATCGTCAACGTGGTCACACGACGCGTTGTTCCGAGCCGCGTATCGCTCGGTGTGGGCGACGTGGCACCCGCGTTCGAATTGAGCGCGTCCGACGGCAAGACGTATCGGCTTTCAGATTTTCGGGGCCGTTCCGTCGTGGTGCTCGCCTGGTTCCCGGCGGCATTCACCGGTGGATGCACGATCGAGTGTCGATCGATTCACGCGCACGAAACCGCCCTTGAACAGTTCGAGGTCGTGGTATTCGGCGCCAGCGTCGACGACCCCTCGACGCTCAGCGCGTTTGCTGACGCGTTCGATCTGCGGTTCCCGATGCTGGGCGATACCGATCGCGCGGTGGCGCGGGCCTACGGCGTGCTGGGCGCGAGCGGGCTGGCAAGCAGAGTGACGTTTTATATCGGGCTCGACGGCCGAATCGTTGCGGTGGATCGCACGGGGGCAACGGCGACGCACGGCGCGTCGATTGAACAGACGCTGAGACAACTAGGGATTCCACGGCGGCCGGCCGCGAGTGCCGCGCCTGCCCTCACAAGCTGACGAAAGGTCAGGCTGGAGAGATTGATGACGCTGCTCGACAAATTCCGCGCTCCTTCCCGCGACAAACATCCGGACCCGCTCGTGCGCCTTGCCTGGGTGCAGGAGTTGCCGCTCACCGAACACGAGGCCATTCTCGCCGCGGCCGAGAACGACGGCGATGCCCGCGTGCGCAAGGCGGCGGTGGCCAAGCTGATGGTGCCATCGGTGCTGGGCGCGATTGCGGGTCGAGACGGCGACGAAACCGTGCGCGCGCAGGCGACGGCGATGCTGCGCGACATCGCGCTCGAATCGTTCGAGGGCATTGGCGACGCGGAAAGCCTCGCCGCGCTTGCGGCGCTGGCCGCGCTCGACGATGCCCGCCTCGTGGCGCAGGTGGCGAAGTCGTCGACCAACGAATCGATTGCGCGTCAGGCGCTCGAAAGCGTGAGCGAAGGACGATTGCTCGGATCGATTGCGCGTCATGCCGCGCTCGAACCGATCCGCGTCGCGGCGGCGGACACGCTCAAAGGGCGTGACGATCACGACGAGCTGATGGCCATCGCGCTCAACGGCGAGTTCAAGGACGCGGCGCTTGTCGCGATGGACGCGCTGACCAGCCGCGACGATCTCGAAACCATTGTGGCGCGCGGCAAGAACAAGAGCGCGGTGAAGCGCGCGCGCGGCATCATCCGCGACGCGGACGAACAGGCGGCGCGCGAGGCGGCTGCCGCGGAAGAACTCGCGCGTCTGGCGGCGGAAGAAGCCGCGGAGCGTGCGGCACAGGCCGCCGCGCACGCGGCGGCGGAAGCCGCGAGGGAGGCAACGCTGGCCGCCGAGGCAGAGGCGAACGCCGAAGTTGCCATCGAGGAAGCCGACGCCGAGGCCGACCGTGAGCGTCGCGCGGCCGAAGAGGCCGAAGCGCGTGCGCGCGCGGAGCAAGAGGCGGAGGTGCGTCGCGTACGCATTGGCGCCCTGCTCGACGAGATTGCGGCGGCGCCCGCGGATGAATCCTTTGCCGATGCCCGGCGTCGCGTCGACGATCTGCGTCGTGAGTGGCAGGCGCTTGGCGCGACCGGCGTCGAGGTCGATGCCGCGCTGGTCGAGCGCTACGGCGTGATCGATCAGGCGATGACGGTGCGCGAGCGCGAACATCAGGAAGCGGACGCGCGTGCGCGTCGCGACGCGCTCGGGCGGTTGCAGCAACTGGCGGTTCGCGCTGAAAGCCTCGTCGAGAAATCCGAGCTGACGCTCAAGGCCGGATCGCGCGTGCTTCGCGATCTTCGCGCCGTTGTGGGAAGCGCGTTGCCGCCGCTCCCATCAAGACAGGATGCGGACGAGATTTCAAAGCGGCTCAAGGACGCGCAGAACAAGCTCATTCCGAAAGTGCAGGAGCTGCGCGATGCCGACGATTGGAAGCGTTTCGCCAACGTCTCGGTGCAGGAGCAGCTTTCGGCGCGGATGGAAGCGCTGAAGAACACCGAGGATCTGGAAGCGGCCGCGCGCGAGGTGCACGAACTGCAACAGCAGTGGCGCGCCGCCGCGGATGTGCCACGCGCGCAAGCCGACGCGCTGTGGCGCCGGTTCAAGACGGCGCACGACGAAGTTTGGGCAAAGTGCGAAGCGTATTTCGCGGTGCAGGCGCAGGCGCGTGCCGAGAACCTGACGAAGAAGGTCAGCCTCTGCGAGCGCGTCGAGGCGCTCGCCGATTCGACCGACTGGATTCACACGGCCGAAGAGATCAAAACACTTCAGGCCGAGTGGAAAGCCATCGGTCCGGTGTCGCGCGGCAAGGAAAAGGCGATCTGGGATCGCTTCCGCACCGCCTGCGATCGATTCTTCACCAGACGTCACGACGATCTGGCGGCCCGAAAGACGACGTGGACGGAGAACCTGACGAAGAAAGAAGCGCTGTGCGTGCGCGCCGAAGAATTGGCGGAATCGACCGAGTGGGACGCGGCGGCCGCCGAGCTCAAGGCGCTGCAGGTGCAGTGGAAGGCGATTGGGCCGGTCAAGAAGTCGAAGTCCGAAGCGATCTGGCAACGGTTCCGCGGCGCGTCCGACAAGTTCTTCTCGCGCTACGCGCTTCGTCACGATACGGCGCGCGCGGAACGTGCCGCCAGCCGCGAGGCGATTGCCGTTGAACTTGAAACGATCGGCACGGCGGACGCGCAGCCCGACACACTGCTCGCGGACGTCCGCGCCATTCGCAGCCGGTGGCAGCAGGCGGTGGCGGGCCGTGGCCTCGACCTCGACACGGCGAAAGCGCTCGACCATCGATTCGATGCGGCGCTGTCGGCGCTCGTGGCGAAGTGGCCGTCGGCGTTTGCCGGAACGGATCTCGATCCGGAGACCAATCAAAAGCGATTCGAAACGCTCGTGCAGCGAATGGAGCAACTGGCCGGCTCGATGGCGGGCGCGCGCGCGGCCGAAGCGGCGCTCTCGCCGTCCGCGAAGCTGGCGAGCATGCTGAAGGAAGCGCTCGCGGCTAACACGATCGGCGCGAAAGCCGACGACGACAGCCGGATGCGAGCGGCGGCGGAGGAAGTGCGTCAGGCGCAGCAGCTCCTGTCGCGCCTTGGTCCGATGCCGAACGATATCCGCCGTCCGCTGGCGGATCGTTTCCACCGCGCGGTGAAGACGATCAACGAATCGACCGCCACGTTACGCCACTCGCGCTAGCCGCTCGCCGCCGGAGTGAACCGGCGGCGAAGCCGTCCGGGTTGAGCGCAATGTTAGGCCACATTAGCTGGATTGAAGTGCGGATTTTCAATGATGCCAAACCTATTGCCGAAAGGGTCAATGACTGCGGCAACCTTGATGCCTTCGCCAACCTCGGTGACTGGCTCAAGTTGTTTGGCACCCAACTCAATGAGGCGCGACATTGATGCCGCTGCGCTTGCAACACCCCAAAGAGGTTGAGGGCCAGAAACACTTGGCTGCCCGTCGGGAAGTAAGCCAAGCTCAAACCCCCCAACGCTGAACCCGACATAGAACGGTTGATCGAAGTACGGCTCC
>JAISPN010000112.1 GCA_031274845.1 Acidobacteriaceae bacterium | reverse complement strand
GCCGCGTACTTGCACAGCTCGGCGCTCGCCGTGTCCATCACCATGATCGGCGCGCCCGTCCGCGTGAACGGCGCGTAGAGCTCCTGCATGATCTTCGCCGACCGTTCATCGTCGCTCCCAATGACGACGCGATCGGGCTTCATGAAATCCTCGACCGCCGCCCCTTGCTTGAGGAACTCGGGATTACTGACGACGCTGAAGGGATGCGAGGTCTCGGCCGCAATCGCCGCGTGGACTTTCTTCGCCGTCCCGACCGGCACGGTACTCTTGTCGACGATCACGGTGTACTTGTCCATCGCCTTGCCGACATCACGCGCCACACCGAGCACGTGCTGCAGATCGGCCGAGCCGTCTTCTTTTTCCGGCGTGCCGACCGCAATGAACACGATCTCGGACGCGCGGACCGCGGTCGCCAGATCGGTGGTGAACACGAGACGTTGCTCGGCGTAGTTGCGCCGCACGATCTCTTCGAGCCCCGGCTCGTAGATCGGCATCTTCCCCGCTTCGAGCGTCGCGATTTTCCCCTGATCCTTGTCGACGCAAATGACATCGTTCCCGTTTTCCGCAAGACAGGCCCCAAGCACGAGTCCGACGTACCCTGTTCCAACGACAGCAATTTTCATTTCACAATAAGATACTGACTCGGAAAGACTTACACAAGTGCGCGTCCTGCTGGATTATCGTGCTGCGCTCCGTCAGCGTAGTGGCGTTGGCGAGTACACCCATGAGCTCGCAAGGGCGTTGCTCGCGCGAGCGCGTGCCCGCGCGGGCCCGGGCGCATTCGAGCTCTCGCTGTTTTCAAGTTCGCTCCGGGATCGCCTGCGCGTCGACGCGCGGCTTGACGGCGCACGGGCCATCGATCGCCGCGTGCCGGTGCGCGTGCTCAACTTCGCCTGGCATCGCCTCGAACAGCCGACCGCGGAGTGGCTGACCGGCGGCACCTACGATGTCGCGCACTCGATGCACCCGCTGCTGATGCCCACGCGTCACGCCGCGCAGGTCGTCACCATTCACGACCTGAACTTTCTGACGCACCCCGAGCGAACACGCGCCGAAATCCGCCGCGACTACCCGGCCCTCGTCCGGCAGCACGCACACCGCGCCGATCGCATCGTCGCCGTGTCGGCGTTTACGGCCAGCGAAATCGTCCGGCTCCTCGACGTGCCGCCCGAACGCATCTCGGTCTGCATCGCAGGCGCGCCATCGTGGCCGGCACGCACCGAGCCGCCAGCGGACGGCGGCTACCTCCTGTTCTTCGGCACGCTCGAACCGAGAAAAAACGTCGGCGTTCTGCTCGATGCCTACGAACGTCTCGTGCAGCGGCGTCACGACATTCCGCCGCTCGTCCTCGCCGGCAGAGCCACCGCCGAAGCGGCGCCGTGGCTCGAACGGATCGCGCGTTCGCCACTCGCCGGACGAGCGCGGCACATCGGCTATGTCGCACCGGAGGATCGTCAGGCGCTCTACGCTGGCGCCACATTGCTGGTACAACCCTCGTTCGAAGAAGGCTTCGGTCTTCCGGTGCTGGAAGCGATGACGGTTGGCGTCCCCGTCGTCGCCGCCAATCGTGGCGCGCTTCCGGAAGTGCTGGGGACCGCCGGATTGCTCGTCGACGCGACCGACCCCGACGCATTCGCCGCGGCCATCGAGCGATTCATCGATCATCCCGACGAGGCTCGGGCCGCAGTCGAGAATGGACTGACACGCGCACGCGAATTTTCCTGGACGCGCACCGCCGATCAAACAATGACCGCCTACGACGCCGCCATCGCCGCACGCGCGGCGCGATCCTCCGCCGCCTGACGATGCGCATCGCTATCGACGCACGCGAACTGACCGGTCGCGCCACCGGCGTTGGACGCTGCCTTGCCGGTGTGCTCGGCGAGTGGCAGCACATGCCAGACGCCGCCGCGCACGAATTCCTGCTCTACACGCACGGTGATCTACCTGACAGCCTCGACCGTCATCGTTTCGCCGTCCGGACCATCGCCGGCAGCGGCGGCACGCGCTGGGAGCAGCGCGATCTGCCGCGCGCGGTGGCGCAAGACCGCGCGGACGTGCTGTTTTCGCCCGCCTACACGACGCCGCTCCTCACAGAGATCCCGCGCGTGGTGATGGTGCACGACGTCTCGTTCGCGGCGCATCCCGAGTGGTTTCACTGGCGTGAAGGCACGCGCCGGCGCATCCTGTCGCGTCAATCCGCCCGCCGCGCGCGCGCGGTAATTACCGTCTCCGAATTTTCCAAGGAAGAAATCATCAAGTATTTCGGAACGCCTGCCGAGCGCATTCATGTGATTTACAACGGCGTGACGGCGCCCCCTGTTGATCCGTCCGCGCGCCGTGCGACGCATGAGGTACGCCAGCCGCGCCGGATTCTCTATGCCGGATCGATCTTCAATCGGCGCCATGTGCCCGATCTCCTCCTCGGATTCGGCCTGCTCGCCCAGCGTCATCCAAACGTCGAACTCGATCTCGTCGGCGACGACCGAAGCTTTCCGCCAGAGGACATTGCCGGTCTCGTCGCCAGCGTCGCGGACCCGCGCGTGCGGTGGCATCAGTACGTCCCGGACGCGGAGCTTGCGCGTCTCTACGGCGGCGCGGATGCGTTCGCGTTCCTGTCGGAATACGAAGGCTTCGGCCTGACGCCACTCGAAGCCGCGAGTGTCGGCATCCCGCCGCTGGTGCTCGACACGCCGGTCGCGCGGGAGGTCTGCGGCAACGCCGCGCTGTTT
>JAISPN010000130.1 GCA_031274845.1 Acidobacteriaceae bacterium | reverse complement strand
CTTCCTCGAAAAACCGCCGCTCAAGTTCTGGATGGTGGCGGCGCCCATCAAGCTTGGGCTGCTGCCGCATGATGAATTCGGATTGCGATTCTGGGACGCCGTCTGTGGCAGCCTGTCGTTCGTCTACGTCTTCCTCATTGGCAGCCTGATCGCCGGGCCAATCTGCGGCGCTGTTGCCGTGCTGATCCTGTTCGCGCACACGCCGCTCATCTTCGAGCACGGCCTGCGCACGAACAACATGGAAGCGGCGCTGCTGCTGTCGTACTGCGGGGGGCTCTTTCATTTTCTGCGGTGGCAGCGGACCGGGCAGTGGCGGCACGCGATTGCTGTGGGGCTCTTCTTCGTCCTCGGCTTCATGACGAAGTTCGTGGCGGTAGCCTTCCTGCCGATCGTGATGAGCATCGGCTCGTTGCTGTTCGCGCGTGAGCGGCGTCAGTTGATGCGCCAATGGAAAACAGTGGCGTCGGTCGCCGCGCTTGCCGTCGCGTTGATTGCGCCCTGGTTCGTCTACTCGACCATGCAATTTGGCAGTCTGTTCTGGGACGACATCCTGGCCGAGTCTGTGTACGCGCGCTTCACGACGGGGCTCAACCCTGAACACATCCAGCCGTGGTTCTTTTACGTGTCGACCGCATGGCAGCAATTCGAGGCCGCCGGCATTGGATGGCTGGTGATGGCGGGAATGCTGCTGCTGGGTGTGCAGAGCATGAGCCGCCGATGGTTCGAAGGGACCGTGGTGCTGTTGTGGGCGGTCGTTCCCGCGCTGCTCATCTCGCTCGGCTCGTCGAAGCTCTATCACTACGCCTATCCATTTCTGCCGCCCGTGGCGCTTGGCGCTGGGTATGCCGTGGTGCTCGTCGTGCTGCTGCTGCCCGTGCAGCTCCGCAAGGTGAGCGAATGGATCGAGGACGCGTGGGTGCGTCTGCTGCCACGCGGGCGGGTCTTGTTGGAGGCGATGTTGTCCCGGCGCGTGCTGGCATGTCTCCTCTGGACGGCGGTGCTGCTGGCCGTCATCACGGCGATCACCGGTGGCATCCATGTGAATCTCGGACGCGGCGTCGTCGTCAAAAGCTCCGGCGTGCTCCGGCCGCTGCTCGCGGCGGTTGTCCTTGGCATTCTGGCGCGACGCAGCGCAATCGTCGCGGTGCCGCTCGTCGTCATCGGCGTGGTGGCGGCGCTGCCGTTCTCGGCGTATGCGGACAACATGGCGCGTCTAGGCGTGGCGAAGCATCCGATGCGCGACGCGAGCGAGTGCGTGGCGCATGTGCAGCGCGCGAATCCAGCGTTGCCACGCGGCCTGTTCGTGGATACCGACGCGGGCATCTGGCATCCGATCACCTACTACTTCCGTCGCATCCAGCCATGGATGTTCGAGGTGCAGCCGTCGCCGGCGCTCCTCGAACAGTCGCTCAAAGATCCCGCCTCTCTTCGTCCCAGCCTGGTTGAAGCCGCGCGATATCACGAGTACCGTAGCGGCGCTGACGCGGCGCGCTTCAATACGCCCACGTCGCCGCCGATGATTGGCCTGAACGGGTACGCGCTGCTGCTGCCCGGGCCATACAGCGTGTGCAGCCCTGAGTCCGCGCTCGCGCGGAGAGACTGACGATGGATCTGGTTGAAGCAAAAGCGCGAGGATTCGACGAGCCGGTGCGGCATTGGTGGGAGCGTGCCCGCGTGAGGCTCGCGCTCGATCTCGTGCGCGCCCATGGACGTCTCTCGCCTGGTGATGTCGTGCTCGATGTCGGCTGTGGCGATACGTTCGTCGTCGAACATTGCGCGCGCGTGTGTCCGCAGGTCATGTTTTATGCGGTCGACAGTGCGTTCACGCCGGAGTTGATCGCCGCCTTCCGCCGCCGTCTTCGTGTGCCGAACGTGCGGCTCTTCTCGTCGCTTGGCGACGTACCGCGTGAGCGTCCGGCGCGTCTCGTGTTGCTGATGGATGTCCTCGAACATGTGGCTGATGATGTGGCGATGTTGCGAGACATCGAGGCGCGTGTGTCGCTCATGGACGACTGCCGGTTTCTCATCACCGTGCCGGCGTATCAACAGTTGTTCTCCTCGCACGATACGTTTCTGGGACATTACCGTCGCTATACGCGGCGCATGCTTCGCCAGACAATGACCGCCGCGCGGTTGACGCCTGTCGTCGACGGCTATCTCTTCGCGAGCCTGTTGCCGCTCCGCTACGCGCAGGTGCTCCGGGAAAAATTATTCGGCGTGCCTCATGGCGCCACAACAGACCTGGCCACGTGGAAGAACGAGACGTTGGCGCACGCACTGTCAGCGGTGCTTGTTGCTGAAGGACGTGTGGTCATGAGGTTGGCTCGACGTGGTATCCGTGTGCCGGGGCTCTCGGTTGTTGCGGTATGCGAGAAGTCTGCCTAGTCGTTCCCTGTTTTGACGAGGCCAAGCGGCTGCCGCGTGCGGCGTTCGCGACGTTTCTCGATGTGCATCCGGCGTTTGCCATCTGTTTCGTGGACGATGGCAGCCGTGACGGCACACGAGCGCTGCTCGACACGATGTGCGCCGAACGTCCCGAGCAGATCTCGGTTACGGCGCTGCCGGTCAATGGCGGGAAAGCGGCGGCGGTCCGCGCGGGGATGTTGGCGGTGGCCAGTCAGCGCGTCGCGCGTGTCATCGGGTACTGGGATGCGGATCTCTCCACGCCGCTCGACGAAGCTGAACGGCTGCTGGCGGCGCTCGACGCGGACCCGGCCTGCGCCGTCGCGTTGGGATCGCGGGTGAAGCGGGCCGGCGCGGCCGTGGAGCGGCGTCTCGTCCGTCATCTGCTCGGACGTCTATTTGCGACGCTGGCGACGCTGACGGTGGGGCTGTCCGTGTACGACTCGCAGTGCGGCGCCAAGTTGTTCCGGGCATCAGTTGTGCCTCGGCTGTTCGAGGCGCCATTCACGACACGCTGGCTGTTCGATCTCGAACTGCTGGTCAGGCTTCAGCAGGCGGGCGCGTCGCTCGGGACAGCGGTGGAGGTGCCGCTTGGCGCGTGGAGAGAAGTCGGCGGATCGAAGTTGAAGATCCGCGACATGCTCGCGGTCCCGTTCCTGTTGCTGCAGATTCGCCGCCGCCGGTAGAACCAGGGCATCGTCGGTGGTGCTTACGCGCTTGCCAGCGCGAGCACGGACGAGGCCGCGACGAACGCGCCATGGGCGGGCATCGTATCTGGCGGCGCTGGTTGCGCGAGCAGGTCGGCGATCGAGGCGTTCCAGTCGCCCGCGCGAAGACGTGCCTGATCGAGAAAACGTGTCTTCAGAAACCGTGACATCTGCTCCGTCATCACGTCGTACTCGGGGAACGGTCCGCGCGAGGTGTAGAGCAAGGCGGTGTTGTTCGCGATGCACTCGGAGACGATGCCGTAGCCGGGCTTCGTGACGACGATGTCCGCGGCCGCGACCAGATCTTCGTACCGGATGATCCCTTCGTCGAGTGTCGTGCCAGGGACGACGACAAGATTGGGCGTGGTGGTATGACCGATTGCGTGGGCTTCGTAGTCGGTCGTCAGCAGCGTGAAGCGGCTGGTTGAGGCGATCTGCTCGTACGGCAACGACAGTCCATGGCCACCAAACGAGGCGAGCACAATAGGCCGGCGCGGATCGAGACGAAGGAGCGCGCGCGCCTGCTCTCGGCTGTATCGTGACTGCCGCGCGATGAGGGGAATGTCGCGCACGGCCCGCATCGTGTCAAATCCGCCAGCGAAGGGGAGCCGAAGCGCGAGCGTCGTCTCAGCGTACGCCTGACCGATTGTGTCGACGGTGTGCGGCGCGATTCGCGCGAACTCGGGGTACGCCCGGTAGATCCAGTCCCAGGTGAAGTTTGCAATCGCGACCGACGGAATGCCGGCGCGCGCGGCCGCGGCAAACGCCAGCGGCGGAACATCACCGATGACGAGCGAGGCGCGTTCGTCGCTGAGCAACCTCAGTTCACGTTCAATCCGTTGATCGAATGCCGCGTAGAACGTGTTGGCCGCGTTTGCCGATGCGGATGCGTTAAGTTCCAGACTGTCGACCTGCACGAGTCCGACATCGGTCTCGACCGGCATCAGCGTGACGCTGTCGCCGAGCGAGTGGCGCACGAACGCCTCGGGGACCGCGCATCGCAGGACGATGCGTACACGCGCATCGAGCTGTTGAAGCGCGCGAATCACTTCGAACGAACGGGTCGCGTGTCCGAACCCGTGGCCGGAGATGTAGAAGACGAGCGTCACGCGTGATTACGTGAGCGCGGGCGCGGGCAAGGCCGTGTTGAGGACGTCTTCGAGCGTGCGCGCGGGCACGAACGTCATGTCCGCTTTCACCTCGGCGGGTAATTCGGCGAGGTCCGCTTCGTTGAGCGCCGGCAGCACGAACGTCTTGATGCCGTGACGGCGCGCCGCCAGCACTTTTTCGCGAATGCCGCCGACCGGGAGGACGAGTCCGCTCAGCGTGATCTCGCCGGTCATCGCGACATCTTCGCGCACGTTCTGGTTCCTGAGCGCCGAGACAATCGCCGTGGCCATCGTCACGCCGGCGGAAGGGCCGTCCTTGGGAATGGCGCCGGCGGGGATGTGGACGTGCAGATCGTTCTTGTCGAGAAACTCCGCCGTGACGCCCAGCGTCTTGGCTGACGCGCGGATGTGGCTGACCGCCGCGCGGGCCGACTCCTGCATCACGTTGCCGAGTTGTCCGGTGAGAATCAGATTGTGATGCCCTGACGGGAGTAGCGACGCTTCGATGAAGAGCACATCGCCGCCCGCTTCGGTCCAGGCGACGCCGGTCGCGACGCCGGGCCGCGAGACACGAAACGACACCTCGCGGTGGAAGTGTGGAGCGCCGAGGAAGTCGTCGATCTCGTCGGGCGTGACGATCATCGCAGGCAGTGGTGTTGCGCTGGTGGCCACGCGCGCGGCGACCTTGCGCGCGACCGCTCCAAGCTGACGTTCGAGATTGCGCACGCCCGCCTCGCGCGTGTACTCGCCGACGATGAGCCTGATCGCTTCGTCTGAAAACGACATCTGATCCGGCGTCAGTCCATGCTCTTCGAGCTGACGCGGCACCAGATACTGCTTCGCGATGTGCAGCTTGTCCTCTTCGCTGTACCCGGAGAGCTGGATGATTTCCATGCGGTCGAGCAGCGCCGGGTGAATCGTGCCGAGCTGATTCGATGTCGCAATGAAGAGGACGCTCGAGAGGTCGAGATTGATTTCGAGGTAGTGATCGCGGAACGAGTGGTTCTGCGCCGGGTCGAGGACTTCGAGCAGCGCGGCGGCGGGGTCGCCTTGAAATCCCGTGTTGATCTTGTCGATCTCGTCGAGCATGAACACCGGGTTGATGGCGCCTGCCTGTTTCAAGGCTTGCACGATGCGTCCCGGCATGGCGCCGATGTAGGTGCGGCGATGGCCGCGGATTTCGGCTTCGTCGCGCACGCCGCCCAGCGAGATCCGGACGAACTTGCGGTTCATCGCGCGGGCGATCGATTGCCCCAGCGATGTCTTGCCGACGCCGGGCGGTCCGACAAAGCAGAGGATCGGTCCGCGGATGACGCCGGAGCGGGCTGCCTTCAGCTTCTGCACGGCGAGGTGCTCGACAATCCGCTCCTTGATCTTGTCGAGGTCGTAGTGATCTTCGTCGAGAACTTTGCGCGCTTCGAGCGGATCGAGCCGATCGTCTGTCCGTGTCGACCACGGGATGTCGAAGATCCAGTCGAGGTACGTCCGGATCATCTGGTACTCGGGCGAGGCGGGCGTCATGCGTTCGAGGCGTTCGATTTCGCGCATCGCGATTGCCGACACCGTGTCGGGCAAGGCCGCCGCGGTGACGCGCGCGCGCAGGTCTTCCGCTTCCGGTTTTTCGCCTTCGCCGAGTTCGTTCTGAATGGCTTTGAGCTGCTGGCGCAGGAAATACTGACGCTGCGCTTCGCTCATGTCTTGTTGCGCGGCGGTTTCGATCTTGCCCTTGAGTTCCTGGAGCGCCACTTCGCGATTGAGCGCCGCCGCAATTGCCTTCAGTTTTTCGAGCAGGCTGTCGTTTTCGAGCAGATGCTGTTTTTCGATCGCCTTGATGTCGAGCAGGCTGGCCAGCACGTAGGTGAGCCGCAGCGGGTCGTCGATGCCGGTGACGAGCGTGCGCAGTTCCTGCGCCATGCCGCCGCCGGTGGCGCTGAGCGCCTTGTCGATGAGGTCCTGAATACGGCTGACGTAGGCATCGATCTCGATGTTCTTCTCGGCGGGCTCTGGCAGTGGCGTGACTGTCGCCATTAGCGTCTGCTCGCCGCGCGAGATGACATCCGCGCGCGCGCGCGTCAGCCCTTCGACGATGACGTGAATACCTTGTCCCGCTTTGGCCATCTGCCGGATCGCGACGATGACACCGATCCGTTTGATGTCGTCTGGTTGCGGTTCTTCGTTCTCGCCCGCTTGCCGCGCGACAAACAACAGACGATCGCGCGCGAGCGCGCGATTGACCGCTTCGACCGACAGCGGCCGCGAGATGGCCAAGGGCTGCAACGTCAGCGGAAACACGACCGTATCGCGGAGCGCGACGAGGGGAAGCTCTGTGGGATACGTGCGGGGAGCGTCGGTCACCATGCAGAAAGAATAGTATGATTTGCGCATGGCGCTCGACGAACGCGATTTCTTCCACAACCGTAACGAAACGCGCGTCGATACGCTCACGTGCCCGCGGTGCAGACGTGCGAGCGAGTATCAAATGCGATGGGTCGTCCGCACGCGCAAAGATCGGCTGCCGCCCGGCGCCGACGAACGTGATCGCGCGCTGTTCGCGAAGTTGAGGGATTACATGGTGCGCATCGACGACGCGGTCACGTGCAAGGCGTGCGGCAAGCGCTTCGACATCCCTTCACAACACTCGATGGTCTTTCTCCAGCCCGGCGCCTAGACGTTCGTCCCGGCGCGCGCATGTCGGACACCTCTTCCTCGTCGTCATCGCCCGCCTCGCCGCCCGGCTGGGCGCGCGCGGTCGACTTCGTCTGCCTCGCGCTCGTGGCGCTGGCGGTGATCGTGGCGGTGTGGGGAGGCTTCCGCGTCTTCATCGGCAGCCTCCGCTTCGCGCTGACCTCACCGTATCGGCTGTGGCTCGCCGCTCTCGTGCTCGGCCTCGTTCGTCATCTCGCCGCGCCGCAGGCGCCGATCTACAAAGACGTGCCGTCGCGTGTGCTCCGTGGATGGCGCACGCCCGCGGCGCACAGCGCGTGGCTGGCATTCGTGGCGACACGGCCGGCGATCTTGTTCGTCGGATATCTCGCGGTCGTGATGTTTGGCTACAACCACGAACGTCCGCCGATGCGTATTGTCGAGAATGAGATCGGCAATCTGCAGATGCGGTGGGATGCCGGGTGGTATTTCGGGATCGCCACAGAGGGGTACCACGTGCTCTCGTTCAATCCCACGGCTCAGCAGAGCATCGTCTTTTTTCCGGCGTATCCGATGCTGATGCGCGTGGCCGGCCGCGTGCTGGGCGGCGCCTCGACGTCGTTCCTCTTTGGCGGGACGGCCGTGTCGTTCATCGCGTTCTTCTGGGGGCTGACGTATGTCTTCCGCCTCGCGCGCGATCTGCTGGGCGATGACGACGCGTCGCGGCAGGCCGTCTGGCTGGTCGCGGCGTATCCGTTCGCCTATTTTTTCGGCGCGGTCTACACCGAGTCGTTGTTCCTGCTTGGCATCGCGGGAACCTGTTATCACTTCCGCCGCCGCGAGCTCGTCAAGGCAGGCGCGTGGGGACTCCTGGTGGGGCTGACCCGGCCGAACGGATGTTTTTTGTCCATTCCGCTGGCCGTGATGGCGCTCACGCCGTGGTTGCCTCGGGCGCTGTCCGGCGGTCCTTCGCGTGATCCGCAACCGGAGCGGTCGTGGGCCGCGCTCGTGCCGCAGATGTTGACGGCCGCGATGCCGGGAATCGGCATGCTGCTCTATTCCGCGTTCGTCTGGACGCTGACGGGGCATCCGCTCGCGTGGGCGGAAGGCCATGCCGCGTGGGGACGCGAGTATCAGGGGTTTGCGGCCCTCTTGACGGAGCAGTACGGAGAGATTGCCCACGGGCTGTACGCATACACCTCGCAGACGCCGGAGGATCTGCTGAACGCGTCGGGTGTCCTGTTCGTGCTGGTGGCCGTCTGGCCGGTGGCGCGGCGGCTCGGGCTGGCCTACGCGATGCTGATTCTGGTCAACATCTTGCCGCCGCTGGCGGCGGGGGGACTCCTGTCGGCCGGGCGATTGTCGTCGGTGCTGTTTCCCGCGCACATCTGGTTCGCCTCCGTCATCCCGGCGCGGCACCGGACAGGCTGGTTGGTCAGCTTCATGGCCGTTCAGGCCTTTGGCGCGGCGCTCTTCTACACGTGGCGCGAGCTGTATTGAGCGGGTGTCGCTCGAATGTGGCGCGGAACCGCGGAAGACTGCTCTGTCGCGCGCGGCGTCCATATAATGTGAGCATGTCGCGTAAGGCACTCGGGCTAACCGTTGCGTTCGTCCTCCTCGGCCTTATTTCGGTCGCTGTGGCGCAGTCGCGCCGCGTCGCTGGTGGCACGCCAGTCGAGCAGCTCACGGCGGCGCTCAACGAAGGACGCTACGACCAGATTCCAGAGATGGCGGCGCAGTTCAGCGTGCGCGATCCTGACATCACGACGCTCGTCGCGCGCGCGCTCATCGCGCGGGGACGCTATCAAGACGCGGAAGCGATGTTGCGCCCGGCCGCGACGCAAGTGCCGACGAGTGACGCCGCGCTCGAATTGGGCCTCTTGCTCCACATGCAGGATCGCCCCGAGGCGCAGGCGATCCTGCAGCGCGTGGCGCCCATGGCATCGAGCGGACGCGATCCGCGCACGACGACTCGCGGGGCCCGTGCGCTTGGCGCGCTCGGTCGCGCGCAGGAAGCGTATCAGGCGCTCTCCGATGCCGCTGACGCCGCGCCGCGCGATTCCGTCATCCGCACCGCGCTTGGCGAGCTCGCGCTCGAAAAATTCGATCAGCCGCAGGCGTATCAGGCGTTCCAGAATGCGCTCCGCTCCGACGATCGTTACGTGCCCGCGATGATCGGCTTGGCGCGCACGCTCGAAGACGAGAATCCGAAGCAGGCGACCGAGACCGTGATGAAGGCGCTTGCGATCAACCCATCGTGCGTTGACGCCCATCTATTCCTGGCGCGTCAGGCGCTCGATGCGGGACGCCGCGACGAGGCGCGCGAGGCGATTGAGAAGGCGCTTGAGGTGAATCCAAACAGCCTCGAAGGGCATGCGCTGCTGGCTGGCGTGGCCTACATCGAAGACAAACAGGACGAGTACGCCGCGGAAATCGGCAAGGCGCTCGCCATCGCGCCGCGCTACGGCGAGGCGTATCGCGTCGTCGCCGAGATCGCCTCGCACAATTTCCGGTACGACGATGCCGCGGCGATTGCGCGGAAAGGGGTGGCGCTCGATCCGCAGAATCCGCTGATCTTGTCGGATATGGGGATTCACCTGCTGCGCACCGGCGAGGAAGCCGAAGCGCGTCAGGTGCTCGAGAAGTCGTTTCAGCTCGACGACTTCAATCGCGTGACGTTCAACCTGCTCCAGATGCTCGACACGCTCGACACGTTCACGGTCGTGCGCGACGGCGATCTCATCATCAAGATGCACAAGGATGAGGCCGCCGTGCTCAAGGAGTACGCGGTGCCGCTGGCGCATCAGGCGCTCGACACGCTGTCGAAGAACTATCAGTTCACGCCGAAGGGGCCGTTCCTCATCGAGATCTTCCCGAAGCACGACGACTTCGCCGTGCGCACGGCTGGCTTGCCCGGTCTGGTGGGCGCGCTCGGCGTCTGCTTTGGCCGCGTGGTGACGCTCGACTCGCCGCACGCGCGGCCTGGCGAATTCCAGTGGGAAGCGACGCTGTGGCACGAGCTCGCGCACGTCATCACGCTGCAGATGTCGAACAATCGTGTGCCGCGCTGGCTTACGGAAGGCATCTCGGTCTACGAAGAGAAACTCCAACGTCCCGAGTGGGGACGGACGATGGACATGGAGTTCGCGTCGCTGATGAATAAGGATCAGATTCTGACGCTCAGCGATCTCAACGCCGGCTTTACCGATCCGCGCACGATCGGCCTCGCGTACTTTGAAGCGTCGCTGCTCGTCGAGCACATCGTGCAGCACTTTGGTGACGCGGGCATGCAGCGGTTGCTGCGCGCCTACGGCCAAGGGCTCGAGACGGAGGCCGCGCTCAAGTCGGCGCTCGACACCGATCTCGACGCCATGCAGGAAAGCTTCGACAAGACGCTCGACACCAAGTACGGAAAACTGCGGGCGGCCTTGCAGCCGCCGCCGAAGGGGACCGATCTCTCGACGATGCCGATCGAGATGGTGCGGGCGTTTGCGAAGGAGCATCCCGAAAGCTTCGGCGCGCAGATGTATCTGGGCGAGATGGCGCGGAAAGCCGGCGAGACCGACGAGGCGGCGCGCGCCTACGAGCGCGCCGCGGCGCTCGTGCCGATTGCGACCGGTGACGACAGCCCGCACGTCGCGCTCGCCGAACTCGCGCTTCAGCGGAAAGATCCGAAGGCGGCCATGGCGGCGTACACGGACGCGATGAACGCCGACTTCGACAACATCTCGATTCCGCGCATGCTCGCGGAGTTGATGAAGGAGCAGGGCGTCGACGATGTCGCGCGGCTACGTCCGGTCTACCAGCGCATCGTCGCGATCGATCCCTTCGACGCCGACGCGCACACGATGCTCGGCCGTCTTGCGTTAAAGGCAAACCAGAACGATCTGGCGGTGCGCGAGTTCACGGCGGTGGTGGCGCTCGGCCCGGTCGATCAGGCGGCGGCGCAAACGGATCTGGCGGAGAGCTATTTCCACAGCGGCAATCGCACCGAAGCGCGGCGGCATACGCTCGCGGCGCTCGAAGTGGCGCCCAGCTACGAACGCGCGCAAGATCTGCTGCTGAAGTTGGCCGAGGCCCGTCCGTGACGCGTGGGTGGACGGTGGCCACCCTGATGGCCGTTGCCCTGGTGCTCGTGTCCCAGCCTTCCGCGGATGCGCAGTTGCCGGCGGTGGGTGATGCCCGCTTTGCCGGTTTGCAGTGGCGCTTTGTCCGCATCAAGTATCACTACGTCACCGATACGCAGGCGTCGCAAGACTCTGCCGGTGAACCATGGTTCATCGACGGCCCGGCGGCCGAGCAGAACCTGTCGCGCCGGGTGAAATCGGCCACGTCGATCGACGTGCAGGACCCGATCATCCTCACGCTCGACGATCCACGGCTGTTCGAGTATCCGTGGATCTATTTCGTCGAGCCCAGCAATCTCGAACTCACCGAGAGCGACGTGCGCACGCTGCGCGAGTTTCTGCTGCGTGGCGGCACGGCGGTCTTCGACGACTTCCATGGTCCGCTCGAGTGGGAGCACTTCGCCGGGCAGATGAAGAAGGTCTTCCCCGATCGCGAGATCGTCGATTTCCCCAAGAATCACCCGGTGTTCAGTTGTTTCTATCAAATGGACAGCTATCCGCAGGTGGCCGGGCTGGGGTCGTTTTTAGCTGGCCGCAGTTGGGAGAAGGGCGGCTTTGTCGCGCATCTCCGGACGATCTTCGACGACAACCAGCGGCCGATGTTGTACATCAACTGGAACACCGACATGGGCGATGGCTGGGAATGGTCCAACGCCGAAGACTATCCCGGGTATGTCAAGTACACGTCGCTGGCATACCGGATGGCCATCAACGAGGTTGTCTATGCGCTCACCCATTGATCCGGCCGCTGTCGCGGCTGGTGCCGAACGCGTCGCGGATGGCCGCGCGCGCATTCTCGACGAACTTCGCAAGGTCATCGTCGGACAAGACGATGTCGTGGAGCAGGTGCTGATTGCGCTCTTTACCGGCGGACACTGCTTGATCACCGGCGTGCCCGGACTGGCGAAGACGCTGCTCATCAAGACGCTCGCCGAGGTGCTCGATCTCGACTTCCGCCGCATTCAGTTCACGCCCGATCTGATGCCGTCCGACATCATCGGGACGGAAATGCTGGAAGAGGATTCCGGCATCCGTCACCTGCGGTTCGTGAAGGGGCCGATCTTCGGACAGATCATCCTCGCCGACGAAATCAACCGCACGCCGCCGAAGACGCAAGCCGCGCTGCTTGAAGCGATGCAGGAGCACCACGTCACGGCGTATGGGCGCACGTACGCCCTCGAAGAGCCGTTCTTTGTTCTTGCGACACAGAATCCGATCGAGCTCGAAGGCACGTATCCGCTGCCTGAAGCGCAACTCGACCGCTTCATGTTCAACATCGTCATCTCGTATTTGAGCGAGGACGATGAGGTCGCGGTCGTGACGCAGACGACCTCCGCGAGCAAGCCCGCGCCGCAGCGCGTGCTGAACGGCGCCGACATCCTCGAATTTCAGGAGCTCGCAAAGCAGGTGGTGCTGGCCGAGGAAGTGGCCCGGTATGCCGTGCGGCTCGTGGATGCGTCGCGTCCCGGACGTCCCGGCGTGCCGGAGTTTGTCGACAAGTGGGTGAAGTGGGGCGCCGGGTTGCGCGGCTCGCAGGCGTTGATTCGTGGCGCGAAGGCGCGGGCGTTGATGCTCGGCCGCTATCACGTGTCGATCAAGGACGTGCAGGCGCTCGCCAAGCCGATGCTGCGTCACCGCGTGATGACCAACTTCTACGCCGAGTCCGAAGGCATCAACTCCGACACGATTATCGAGCGCCTGCTCGAAACCGTGCCGGCGCCCAAGAGCGGAATCTAGCCGTGGCCGAGCGTCCGCGCGAACGCCAGTTCCTGGACCCGGCGGTCGTCGCGCGGCTCGGGACGCTTGAGTTGAAAGCGCGCACGGTCGTCGAAGGCTTGCTGACCGGCATGCACCGCAGTCCGTTCAAGGGATTCAGCGTGGAGTTTGCCGAGTACCGGCAGTACATGCCCGGTGACGATTTGTCGACGATCGACTGGAAGGTCTACGCGCGCACCGATCGTCAGTATGTCAAGAAGTTCGAAGAGGAGACCAACCTCGATTGCCATGTGATGCTCGACGTCAGTGCGTCGATGGGCTACGGATCGCACGGCCTCACGAAGTACGTCTACGGTCAATGTCTGGCCGCGTCGCTGGCGTACTTGATGAATCGTCAGCGGGACGCGGCGGGGCTCTCGGCATTTGACGATCGCATCCTCGTGCGGTTGCCGCCGAGCGCGCGCGGCGGGCATTTGCACTCGCTGCTGGTGACGCTCGAACGTTTGACGCTCGGTCAGCAGACGAACGTCTCGAAGCCGCTGCACCAACTGGCTGAAACGATCAGGAAGCGCGGGATGGTCGTTCTCATCTCGGATTTGCTCGATGAGCCTGAGCGTGTCGTGCGCGGCTTGAAGCACTTTCACTATCGTGGCACCGAAGCGATCGTGTTTCATCTGCTCGATCCCGCGGAGGTGGCGTTTCCGTTCGAGCGGGCGACGCGCTTTGAAGATCTCGAAACCGGGCAGGAGGTCATGGCGGTGCCGGCGCTCGTGCGCGAGCACTACAAGAAAGCGCTCGGCGATCTGGTGGAGCGCTACAAGCGTGAGCTGGGCGCCGCCGGGATCGATTACCACCTGTGGACGACCGATCGGCCGCTCGAATTGGCGCTGATGGCCTATCTATCGACCCGGGGACGCGCGTTGTAGGGCGATGCAATTTCTCTCCCCGCTCTTTCTCGTCGGCGCGTTCACGGTCGCGATTCCCATTGCGTTGCACCTGCTCAAACAGCAACCCGATGTGCGGATGAAGTTTTCAGCGGTGCACCTGCTGCGCGACGCGCCGGTCGAGCATGCGAATCGCCGCCGCCTCCGGGAACTCATCCTGCTTGCGTGCCGGATTGCCGCGCTGCTGTTATTGGCGACGGCGTTCGCGCGGCCGTTCTTCGTGTCAGGGATGGCGACGCGCGCCGTGCCAACGGTGGTCGTCGTGATCGATACGTCGCTCAGCATGTCGGCGCCGGGGCAATTTTCCCGCGCGCAAGACGCGGCTCGTGAGGCGGTGTCCCGTGCGCCCGGCAGTTCGCGGATTGCGGTGGTCGCCTTCGACGACACCGCACGCGTGGTCGCGCGGCCGTCCACCGATCATGGCGCGGCCGT